>NZ_MELG01000036.1:0-21542 GCF_001767535.1 Acinetobacter sp. GWC1_38_13
ATCTAAGCAAAAATACCGTGTTGGATATCGTTAAAAGAAGTCGGAGTGAAAATCCTTAGCGTGCTATATTTTCCGTTTCCTGAGACGACCCCATATAGTTACTTTTATAAAAATGATAATAAAGGGTAGAGGAGGTCATCTAAGAATTTAAAGCACAAGACTTATTTAACATTGATGACAGAAAAAGTGAGTTGTTGGGAACTTAAAGAAGAGGTGGTACTTATAATGGTTACTAAAATACAAATACTTAAAATATTAAATATATAAAACAATATATTACAAATATATATGATGCGTAGTGTACGCATCATATATATTTTCTTCTATTTTGATATAATGGATCTCGTCAATCCGCTGATAGGTTTCATTTAAATTTCATGAGTCTTACTGAAATTAAAGTTCGCCAAGCTCATTGCAAGGAAAAAACTTGTTTTTTATCCGATGAAGATGGACTTAGCCTGAAGATTGAGCCGACTGGAAGAAAATCTTGGTGCTATCGCTATACAGATCCACAAACAAAAAAACGTCGCCGCATTCAGTTGGGGCTTTATCCTGATTTATCGCTGAAAAAGGCACGACAAGTCAAAGATGACTTTAAAGACAATAATTATTGTTTTGAGCATGATACTGTCTCTAATGTCATCACCTTTCGTAAGGTAGGGGAGGAGTGGCTGCAGTTCAAACTGAAAAATGCATTTAATGATTCACCCCGCTGCGGTGTACTACAGTTAGCAGAAAGATGTTTACAGCAAGATATTTATCCAGACCTTCAGGATTTACCTTTTCAAAACATCAAGCGTTATGACCTGGTTTCAGTAATCAAAAAAATAGAGGGACGCCAAGTAAAAGAACCTGTCAAGAAAGCTTGTAGTTATTTGAACCAAATTTATGACTACGCTGTAGCGATGGGTTATTGTGAATTCAACATCGCGCATGGTTTAAATAAAATCGCCATTAACAGTAAAATCAAGAAGAATTATCCGTATTTGAAAGCGGAGGATATATCAGATTTTAAGAAAAATTTATTAAAATTGGATGCCCATCCGATTATTAAAAAAGCACTGCTGTTCAAATTACATACTGGCGTGCGAGGGGCTGAATTGTTATTGGCTGAGCCTCATCATTTTGATTTAAATGAAAAAATCTGGAAAATACCTGCCTTGCATATTAAACAGTTTCGACGAAAAGTCATATTAGGCCATGAGATTCCCGACTTCTTAGTTCCACTTTCAGATCAGGCTTTAGATATTTTAAAAGACGTCATGCAATGGTCATACGGTGAAAAGTACATTTTTGCTAGCCCACGGAAACATAATCAACCGATTCATTTTAATACATTAAATATGGCTATACGTAAGATGGGCTATGGAAAACATCAATTATCCTCTCATGGACTACGTTCCACTTTTAGTACCATTTTGAATGACTCAGGTTTGTTCCAGGATAACTGGATTGAGGCACAACTTTCACATATTGATAAGAACCGTACCCGTGCCAGCTATAATCACGCTGACTATTTAGCCCAGCGGACTGAAATGATGCAGTGGTGGGGTGATTATTTAAGTACTGCTAAGTGAAAATCGTACTTTTATACATAGACTTAAAACATTATGGGGTTTCAAATGGATAGTAAACAATATACTTGCCGTGTTACATGGTCAGCAGAATATAATGAGTATGTTGGGTTGTGTGCTGAGTTTCCATCATTGTCTTGGCTTGATGCGGATCAGTCTAAAGCATTCTCAGGAATAGAGGAGCTCGTTGCTGATGTTGTCGCTGATATGATTAGCAATAATGAAAAAGTTCCTACACCACTCTCCGGGAAAATATAGTAGGCAGTTTGTTGTCCTTGTTCTCAGTGGTTCAACAAAAACTAGCCCTCGAAGCCGCAGAACGTGGCGTGGACATAAATTGTTTAGTATCAGTAAAAAGAGCGATGTAATTTTAGTACGAGTGAGTGATAGAGCAGGAACTTATGCTTCATATATTCAGTAAATGGTATGTTTTTGAATTAATAGGTATTTTTAAATAAAGCTTTCTTTGATTTAGTGCTTTTTATTTAATAAATTAATTTTAAAAACAACTTAGGCTAATTGATAAACACTATCTGGAAAGATTAAAAGAAAATATTTTTTAATTTCTGCTAATTCATTTAAGGCAGGTTCCCTTTCAAGCAGTTGAAATGTCCAAATAAGTACAGCCTGATGATTATCATAGCAAGTATTTACTCCAAGAAAATTAGCCATTCCATAACTTCTATTGATGTTCATTTCTTTAATTAATTGATTTCCTAAGTCACGAGCTTGCTGGCTGATCAATAACTCATTTGGTAACACGGCGGTCATCTCCACAAAATAATCTAATGCAGGTTCAATCCTTATATTTAAAAAGTTATAATTTAGTTGAAATGGATAAAATATACTTTCTATAAGTTGTAATAACCTGCTGTAGGTTGATTTTAGCAAAGTATTACTCAGTCAACAACTTCAAATAACCCACAGCAAGTTATTTTTTGTAAATTAATTTAAATATGATTACTTGTAAGTTATCTAGCCTCATGGGCGATAGAAAAATTTTAAAATTAAGTGAAGTGGTGCATGCAACAGGTATCAATCGCAACACGCTCACAAGTATGTATTATGACCGTGCTGTACGTATTGAATTACCAGTCGCCGATAAGTTGTGTAAGTACTTTAACTGTACGATGAATGATTTGTTTGAGTTTAAGGAAGAAGTTGAAGAAAAAGATTAACTTAATACGGCACTGTTGCAAATAGAGATTTGAGTCGATGATGTTCCCTTTAAAAAGTACTTAGAGACCGAAAACCCTGTTGATTAGACACACTTCACCCTGAGGCTGACCATAATAAAATGACGATGCTTGTCCTTTACGTAGTGCACGCATGACTTCAATACCTTTAATTGTGGCATAAGCCGTCTTCATAGATTTGAATCCTAATGTGGCCCTGATGATCCGCTTTAGCTTGCCATGATCACATTCAATCACGTTATTTTTATACTTAATCTGCCTGTGCTCAAGGTCTGGTGGACATTTACCTTCCCGTTTTAACCGTGATAAAGCACGTCCATATGTGGGTGCTTTATCCGTGTTGATCACTTGTGGAATTTGCCACTTCTTCACATTATTTAAAATTTTTCCAAGAAAACAATATGCTGATTTGGTATTACGTCTAGAAGAAAGATAAAAATCAATGGTATCGCCACGTTGATCGACTGCACGATACAGATAAGACCATCGTCCATTCACTTTTACATAGGTTTCATCAATATGCCACGAGCTCAGATCTGTAGGATTACGCCAATACCAGCGTAAACGTTTTTCTATTTCAGGAGCATAACGTTGAACCCAACGGTAAATAGTCGTGTGATCAACATTCACACCCCGTTCGGCCAGCATTTCCTGCAGTTCACGATAGCTAATGCCATATTTACAATACCAGCGCACAGCCCAAAGAATGATTTCGCCCTGAAAATGCCGACCATGGAAAGGATTCATATGCTGCACCTTTAGCTAAAACAGTCTTCAGCTTACCATTCGTGGTTATTTGCAACAGTGCCAATAGAAGTGTAATACAGGAAAATGGTAAGGTTTATCAGCCTAGTCATCTGTCCATTATGTAGAAAGAGCAGCACTTTAATGTTTATGCTGTTCCAATGTATTACATTCCGTACTTTCTATTTGTAACGTAATTTCAGTAATACTATGATTATGTTTTAGAACGTCTAAGGCCTTTCAGCGGACGCTTACCATAGACTTGGCCATAGACTAGAGAAAAACAGATCACACCTATCGGCCATCTTACCCTGCGAGATAGCTTTTCTTTATAAAATTTCATATTTTTAGCTCTAAAATGATATACACGCGCACGCGCAGAACATCCATAAAAATGCTATGAATGACGATGAATCATTAAATTAGATAGAGCGTGGGGGTTTCCAAAGAACAGAAGGAAAAGGAGCAGGAAGGTTTTGATCCAGAGAATAAAAAGCCGATCGCTCTATAGGAGGGAACACCTTTGCGTACAGAAATTCTTGCGTAGAAGGGGTATACGCAATCTTGGCAAAAGACATAATGCACTCCTGCTCAGACATACAGGATGGATCATGTAAAGATTTTTTGACCTTTGCTTCAACTTTCATACAGTCGGTATGCATCATATCCTGGTTTTGAGATGCTTCCATTTGCATGGATTTCATCTGTTCAGATGGCATTAAACACCGCTTATGTGCAGACGAAGCAGCAGCAGCCGATCCTACTAAAAGGATAGCAAACGATAAAAACAGCGATAGGCATGTTTTTAACCACTGCATAGAGATAAGACCAAAATTTAAGCTTTTTTAGTTTTACAGATTCGAAAGGAAATGACAACAATTTCATGAATAGTAGCCGAAGCTACCATTCATGATTCCAAGTCATATTATTTTAAAAAACAAACTCGATACCTGCACCATACAACCAGCTTTTTTCTGAGTCAGTGGCTTGTTGGAATCTCGTCTCTTTCAACCCTTTTTCATATTGATATGCAACATCCACAAAGGGTCTAATCCTTTTAGTAATCTCATATCTGGTTTTTATACCAGCCTTTAATTCAGACAAACCAGTCTTAGAAGCAAAGTCAGAATTATCATTGAATACAATATCTGCTTCGATATATGGTTGAGTAATTAACTTTTGGGTGAGTAATAAGTCTCGATCTACGTCAAAACTAGCTCCCCAGAAATTATTTTCACCACCGTATAAATAAGCCTGAGTTTCAAAGAAGTAAGGAGCTAACCCTAATATACCAACAACGCCATCCACTCTATTGCTGTTGTTATTTCTATCTTCACTATATCTTACACCAGCTTGTATATCCCAAAAGGGTGCTACATTACGACTGTAAAGTGCAGATACATCATATTTAGGATCATTGCCTTCTGCCTTATCTAAATTTGCTTTAAGGAATAAACGATTTTCATCTGTCCCAATTAAAGTATCAAACCTTGTTCCTAGGTTGCCCTTACCGTCTTCATCAACTAACCATGCATTTTCAAGTCTTGTTAATTGATAAATTTGTCCGCCATGTTCTTTAAGATGATCATCATTAGATGGGGCTGATCTCTTACTTGCGGTCAGAATAATATTATCTCCCCCATTTGTAATATTACTTTCTTGTTGCGAAGTACTGTTATCAGCAAAAGTTAAGTTTGATATACTTACTAATGCAATTGATAAGACTGTTTTTGAGAAGAAATTCTTAGTGATTTGCATGTGGATTTACTCCCTTCTCACTTATTGGGGGCTGAGCAACAATATTTTTTGAAACACTATCTTTGTCTACTTGGGCCACAATTAGTTTATTCATCATTCCTGCGCTCATATGGTTAAGCAGGTGGCAATGAATAGCCCACTCACCTAATTCATCGGCCGTGAGTAGCGTGGTTATCGTTTTCCCAGGTGGAACAATGACCGTATGTTTGTTTGGCATATTGCTTGGATCCTGACCATTCTCAAGCTGCATAAACATGCCATGTAAGTGCATTGGGTGAGCCATCATACTGTCATTTATAAATTTCAATCTAATCCGTTCACCATATTTAACTTCTAATGGCTCCGTTTCATTGAATTTTTTACCATTGATTGTCCAGATATAACGCTCCATATTTCCGCCAAGACGGATCTCTATTTCACGTTCAGCTGCACGAGTGTCTTTTTGAGGATCTAACGATTTCAAATCACTATATTGCAATGCTTTATTACCTTCAGGTGTTGAAGCATTTGCCCATCCAAATACGGTATTATCATTCTTGTCTGAAGCCGCCTTAACAGTAGCGCTATTCATCGGCATATCATGATTCATACCTTTCATAGAAGACATATCGTGATCCATACCTTTCATAGAAGACATATCGTGATTCATATCTTTCATTGAAGACATATCATGATCCATATCTTTCATTGAAGACATATCGTGATTCATGCCTTTCATAGAAGACATATCATGATTCATATCTTTCATAGAAGACATATCATGATCCATACCTTTCATAGAAGACATATCGTGATTCATGCCTTTCATAGAAGACATATCATGGTTCATACCAGATGAAGAGCCATGATCCATCCCCATATCCTCCATAGTCAATAAAGCACGAGGACGAGGCTTAGGCATCTCAATTTGTTTGACTGCTGGTCTGCTTTCTTCATGTAAGGTTCCAACCGAAAATCCAGTACGATCAATAGATTCAGCTTCAATTTGGTAATGGGCTTGTTTCGGTTCAACAATGACATCATAAGTTTCAGCAGTACCAATACGGAACTCATCTACAGGAACGGGCTTTACAGGTTGACCATCGGCACTTACCACTGTCATTTTTAGGTTTGGAATGCGTACATCAAAGAATGACATAGCGGAAGCATTAATAAAACGAAGGCGAACTTTTTCACCAGCTTTGAAGTTGCCCGTCCAATTTTGCTGAGGTGTCTTGCCATTCATTAAAAATGTATAACCTGTGACATCGGACATATCTGTTTTCAGCATTCGCATCTGATTCCACATAGAACGGTCTTGCCAAGTCGCTTTTAGCCCATCACGTTTAACTTGTTTTAATACATCGAATACTGTTTCGCGGCGGTTCTGATAGTAGTCTGCTTCTTTTTTAATATTTTTCATAATTTGATCACTTGTTGAATTATGAAAATCAGAAAGCAAAACCACATAATCTCTATCAGTTTTTTCAGCAGCTGTTAGTGGAGTTTTATCTTTAGGATAAATAACAAAAGCACCATATAAACCGTCTTGTTCTTGTCCTTTACTATGTGAATGATACCAATAAGTACCATTTTGGCGGACTTTAAACTTATATTCATAAGTTGTATTAGGGGCAATGCCATGAAATTTGTTAAATCCAGGTACACCATCCATAATTCCAGGTAATAATAAGCCATGCCAATGGATTGAAGAGTCCTGATTTTTTAACTTATTGTGAACACGGATAACGGCCTCATCACCTTCTTCAAATTCAAGAAGTGGTGCAACGAATTTACCATTTACAGTAATTCTCTTTAGCGGTTTTCCTGTGATATTTACAGTTTGTTCAGCGATTGTTAAATCATATTCTTTAACTGCCGCCATTACCCAAGTTGATGAAAATAAACCAACTCCAATTAAGAGTATATGACTTAACTTTTTTGACATTCTATCTCACCTTTAGATTTTTTGACATTCTATCTCACCTTTAGAAAGGTCAAGATTGAAGTAATAAAGCAAATATTTAGTATAAACTTTAATACTTCTTTCTCGCTATTTATAAAATTATTTATTGCTACCAGGCATATTCATCTTTGAATGATCCATTTTAGAATGGTCCATATTCATCATAGAATGATCCATTTTTGACATGTCAGATGAGTTAGGAGACTGATGTTGACTATGATCTTGCTGAGTCTTGTCATCTTTTTCCATTTTACAAGGTTTTGTACAAGGTTCCTGTGCTTTTACCGTTTTAGTGGCACTTGAGGTTGATACATCTTTTGCCCAAGATTGAGTACCAGCAATTAAAGTTCCAGCACACATTAAAATTGTTAGACTACGACGCACTACAGTTTTCATAAGTTTCTCTAAAATTAAGTTTCTTCGTATTACAATAAAACGCTTCACCGAACATCTAAGTGACTTGAAAATGACATTTTTGTAATCTATCTCGATCAGATGTTTTATAACGTTATTATAGTTTTAATGAATAACTTAGGATTCTGAGATGAGAATACTATTAGTTGAAGATGAACAAAAAACTGGTGATTATCTCAAGCAAGGTTTATCCGAAGCTGGCTATATTACGGACTGGGTTACAGATGGGTTAACGGGTAAACATCAAGCTCTTTCTGAAGAGTATGACTTAATTATTTTAGACGTGATGTTACCTGGACTAAATGGTTGGAATATTATCAATGATATTCGTAGCAGCGGTAAAACAATGCCCATTCTTTTTCTTACCGCCCGAGATCAAATCGAAGATCGAGTAAAAGGTTTAGAGTTAGGCGCTGATGATTATTTAGTAAAGCCTTTTGCTTTTGCAGAGCTTCTTGCTCGAATCAAAACTCTCCTTAGACGAGGGCAACAAAGAGAAGATAATAATATTATTAAGATTGCTGATTTAGAACTTGATTTGAGAAAACGTCGGGTAACACGAGCAGGTCAACGCATTGATTTAACGGCTAAAGAATTTGCGCTTATGGAGCTTTTTATGCGTAGAAGAGGTGAAATTCTACCAAGAGCACTTATTGCATCTCAAATTTGGGATATGAACTTTGATAGTGATACAAATGTAGTTGAAGTCGCTATTAAACGATTAAGAAATAAAGTAGATAGTAATTTTACCCCTAAGTTAATTCAGAATATTCGAGGAATGGGGTATGTATTAGAGGTAGAAGATGAATAATAAATTATTCAAATCTATCAGTTTTCGTATTGGTATTATTTTCTCATTATCGACTATATGCATTCTCATTATGATGGGGTTTTTCATCCATAAATTAGTGATGCATCATTTTGAAACGCAAGATCGTACCCAATTAGAAGGTAAAATCCAGCTTATTCAGAATCTTCTCCAACAGCATCCTAAAAATTCTCCAGAACTTGATCTATATTTGAAAGATGCTTTAGTTGGACACCATGATCTTATGGTCCAAATAGAACGACCGGCAGGTCAGATTTTATTTAGTTCAACACCTTCAATCATTAATACTCAACAGTTAATCAAGTCAGCAAATAACCCTTGGATTAAATGGAAAATTAAGAATAAGACCTATCGTGGCATCATCTACAACACGGATATAAACAAAAATACTGAAATACAATCTGTACGCATTATTGTGGGGATCGATACATCTGAACATCTACATTTTTTAAATGATTTTAAGCGTCAACTTTTTTACATTGGTTTAGCCGGTACGATTTGTTTAATGTTTTTAGGCTGGTTTGCAACCTGGAGAGGTTTAAGACCCGTGCAAAAAATGGCTCAGGTCGCAGAAGGCATTTCTGCCCAACATCTTTCAGAACGTTTAGAAGTTGAGCACACACCAACAGAACTAAAATCATTAGCAATTGCCTTCAATGATATGCTCGACAGACTAGAATCAGCTTTAGAAAGGCTTTCCGATTTTTCATCTGATTTAGCGCATGAAATTAGAACACCGATTAATAACTTAATGACTCAAACTCAAGTATGTCTTGCCCGTAAACGAGATACCAGTACCTATCAAGAAGTACTATTTTCTAATTTAGAAGAATTAGAACGTTTGGCTCGAATGGTATCCGATATGCTTTTCTTGGCAAAAGCAGAACATGGCCTAAAATTACAGAACTTACAGAATATTGACCTGGTTAAAGAAGTTACAGCCTTATTTGATTTCTATGATGCGCTAGCTGCCGAAAAAAATATGACGCTTCAACAAACAGGATCTGGAAATGTCAAAGGTGATCCTGCTATGTTACGTCGAGCACTCAGCAATCTATTATCTAATGCAGTTAAATATGGAAATAAGAATTCTACAATACGCATAAAACTTCAACAGAATTTAGATAACACAATATTTTCAATTGAAAATGAAGGCCCTGAAATCTCTCCTGAACAACTATCCAGGTTATTTGATCGATTTTATCGAACAGATGCATCTAGACAAAGAACAGAAGAAGGAACCGGCTTAGGGCTCGCGATAACAAAATCTATTCTTGATATGCTTGGGGCGACCATCCAGGCTGAATCCCTCAATGGTCGAATCATTTTTACCATTGTTTTTCAAAGTGAATCCATGCAAGGGGAATCATTTTAACTCATTTTTTGAACATCTTCCATTTACCCGAGTTGACCTTACATAAAGCTCAAACTGAGAGCCAGAGCTACGCCAGCACCTATCATGGCAATTGTGTAGCCAAATATGATAGCTCGGCCAAACTGTGCCCCCCCTGTCATCCATGCAATTGTCGCTTTGCTTAACATGTTGCTCAGTGTGGCCAGCCCTAGCGCGACAGCAGCCACATTTGTTGTTAAGCCTTCAGTACTATGCAGGCGGGCAAGTGAGACTAAAATAGCATCTACGTCTGCTAGCCCAGAAATAGTCGATAATACGAAGATGCCGCTGGTGCCCAACCATTGTTTTGCTGCCGGGACCAAGACTGCCATGACAGCCAGGAAAGCAGCGAAGCTGAATGCTGTCCCAAGATCAAAAGGAGCCATTGCTTCTATTGTTCGATCGTTGTTTTCAGCGCTGGTAATTTGGCGTTGTCTCCACAATGCCATACCCAGCAGAAGGATTCCCGCAATCATCATTGCACCACCAAAAGTGCTTAGCAATGCTGGCTCAATGACGCCTATCAGCACAACCATACGAAAAAACATGATGCCACAGGCAGCCAATGTTCCAGAAATAGCAGCACTGACCATGACGGGGTGCTGGCGTGTATAGCGTGCCAGTGCGACAGTTGCAGCTGTAGAAGATGCCAAACCACCCAATAGACCTGTCCAGAATATGCCTCTTTCTGAACCGGTAAGCCGCATGGCAAAATGACCTGCCAGAGAGAGTCCGGCAATCAGGATCACTGCCCACCATAACTGGTAAGGATTTAATGCAGCAAAAGGTCCCAGACCCGTATTGGGTAAGTAGGGTAATATAACGACAGAAAGTACCAGCAACTGCAGGGATGCGGTTAATTCACGATGCTCTATCAAGCGTAGCCAACCGTGTAAGGTTGGCTTGAGATCCAAAAATACAGCGACGATTACAGCCGCGGTTAATGCTAAAGTAACATTACCATGGGATGCATATGCACCTAAAACTAATGTCAACAGCATCGCGATCGTCGTGGTAGCGCTTAGATTACCGGAAATTTTTGCGGTACGAGCATAGGACACTGTTAGTAATAAGGAAAGCCCTAATACGGCCGCAACTAGCGGCCAAGCTCCGAAGTTTGGTTGTAAATGACCGAGCACTCCTCCGAGCAATCCTGTCAATGTGAAGGTACGTAGACCTGCTACTCGGCTGCCTTCTGGCAGTTCTCGATCCTGCCATCCTCGTTCTAAACCAATGAGCAGGCCGATGGCGAGTGCTGCAACCAGCCCTGATACATCTGGTGGAAGAAAGGAACTCTCTATCATAACTTTTTATTTCGCAGGCGAAGGGCATTGGTGATGACTGAAGCTGAACTCAAACTCATAGCCAAGGCGGCAATCATCGGTGACAACAACCAACCGGTAAATGGATATAGTACGCCAGCCGCGATAGGGATACCCAAAGCATTGTAAAGGAAAGCAAACATGAGGTTCTGTTTCATGTTGCCGACAGTAGCTTCCGAAAGTGAACGGGCAACAGCAATCCCTCGTAAATCTCCCTTGATCAGCGTAACTTGGGCACTATTCATTGCAACATCAGTCCCGGTGCCCATAGCGATACCGACATCAGCTTTAGCCAAGGCTGGTGCATCATTGATGCCATCACCAGCCATAGCCACGATACGACCTTCCTTCTGCAATTTGCTGACCAGTTCTAGTTTATCTGCGGGTTTGACTTCGCCATGTACCTCATCAATGCCTAGACGTGCTGCGACTGAACGGGCAGTGGTGAGACCATCTCCTGTTGCCATCACGATACGTAGACCCGCTTCCTTCAGGGTGGCAAGTGCTTCTGGGGTACTTTTTTTGATGGGATCGGATACTGCAAGCAGACCGGCCAATTCACCATTGATGGCTAGATGCATCACACTTGCACCTTCCGAACGCAGCTCTTCGGCTTGCGGAATCAGAGATTGTACCGAGATACCCAATTGCTCCATCAGTGCTGTGTTGCCCAAAGCTAACTGACGATCGCCCACTTGACCTCGAACACCAATCCCTGAGCCCGATTCAAAATTATCTGGTGTTTCAAGAGACAGGCCACGTTCGTGTGCTGCGTTTACAATCGCTTCGGCTAGCGGGTGTTCACTGCCTTGATCAAGACTGGCGGCTAAACGTAATACTTCAGATTCGTCAAAACCTGATGCGGCAACTACACGATCGAATACAGGGCGTCCTTCAGTTAACGTACCTGTTTTATCGATGATTAGTGTGTCAATCTTGCGCAGATTCTCAATGGCTGCTGCATCGCGGAACAACACACCATGAGTAGCACCTTGACCCGTTGCAACCATGATAGACATTGGAGTTGCCAAGCCTAGTGCACAAGGACAGGCAATAATGAGTACTGCCACAGCATTGATTAATGCATAAACCCAGCTCGACTCTTCTGGGCCGAACAGTCCCCATCCAAAGAAGGTAAGCAAGGCAATGGCTACTACAGCCATGACAAACCAACCTGCAACCTGATCAGCCATGCGTTGCATTGGGGCTCTTGAGCGTTGAGCTTGCGCCACCATCTGTACGATCTGAGACAACATGGTACTTGAACCAATTTTCTCTGAACGCATGATTAGGGAACCATTGGTATTCAGGGTAGCACCAATGACTTTATCACCGATGCGTTTAGTGATCGGTAAAGGTTCACCTGTCAGCATCGATTCATCCACTGAACTACTTCCTTCAGTGATTACACCATCCACAGGCACTTTTTCACCTGGGCGAATTCTGAGTAAATCTCCTACATGGACATGCGTTAGAGGAACATCTTCTTCAGTTCCATCAGGCAAGATTCGGCGAGCTGTTTTAGGAGCGAGCCCAAGGAGTGACTTAATTGCAGCAGAAGTTTGCGAACGTGCTTTTAACTCCAATATTTGTCCCAGTAGGGTCAATGAAATGATGACCGCTGAAGCTTCAAAGTAAACAGCGACACGACCCATGGAAATAAATGAGTCTGGGAAGATTTGCGGTGCAATGGTTGCGACCACACTATAAATAAATGCAGCTCCAGTGCCCAAACCAATCAGCGTCCACATGTTCGGGCTGCGATTCACAACCGATTGCCAACCCCGGGAAAAAAATGGCCAACCTGCCCAAAGTACAATTGGGAGTGACAACACCAGTTCAATCCAGCTCTGAACAGCCATATTGAACAGGTTCAGTTGATGACCAAACATCGCCAAAAAAGTCACGATGATGGTCAATGGCAGTGTCCACCAAAAGCGTCGGCGGAAATCACGTAACTCCGGATCCTCATCTTCCTCTAATTCAGGAATGAGTGGCTCCAGTGTCATTCCGCATTTAGGACAGTTTCCAGGATGATCTTGCCTGATTTCTGGATGCATTGGGCATGTATAGATGGTCGTACCTGTTGTGCTTGCCGCATTAACGTGTTGAACAGTCTGATGATGCTGTGTATGTGCATCGGCAGTCGTCGTTGCGGGTTTAGCGATATATTGCACCGGGCTGCTATGAAACTTTGATTGACATTTATCACTGCAAAAAAAGTAAGTTTTCCCCTTAAATTCCTCATGGTATTTCGATTCTTCAGTGACGGTCATACCACAGACTGGGTCTTTCAGTACGTCTGTTGTAGCCTGTGCCATATGGTCCTGGTTATGATTTTTTTGATCTGACATAAATAATTCTCTTATGGAAAAGTGGTTTTATGGCCGAATTTTGGAATAAATCTCGGAGTCTGTTGAGCATAGCTGTCATAGACAGCGCCAAACTGTTTACTCATTTCAGCCTCTTCCTTAATTGCCAAGCGGCTGTACATTAAGAGTAGGATTGGAAACATAATCAGTGTCAGTAAAGTTGGCCATTGCAATAAAAAACCCAGCAAGATCATCACAAAAGCCACGTATTGTGGGTGACGTATACGTGCATAAGGGCCTGTGATCGCTAAAGAATGCTGACGTTGCGCGTTGTACAGCACGTGCCATGACGTTGATAACAGGTAAAATCCATAGCCCAAGAAAACGTAACTGGCGATATGCAAAATGCCAAAATGTGGATCACCTTTTTCACCTAATAGCGTTGACCACAAGTGACCTGCATTATGAGAAAGTAAGTCAAGTTGAGGGAAGCGAGTTTGAAGCCAACCAGATAACAGGTAAATGGTTAAAGGAAAACCATACATTTCGACAAATAGAGCAATGATAAAAGCCGAAAAGGCCCCAAATGTACGCCAATCGCGCGCAGTGGAAGGTCTAAAAAAACTGAAAGCGAACATGATAAAAACTGCTGAGTTAATGATAACCAGCGTCCATAAACCATAAGCCGATTCCGCATGATTCATGATGGATCTCCTGATAAGAGCTATTTTTTGTTATCAGATATATCGGATTTTTTTTGCTGCGAGTGGTTATGCCCATGACCACCATGCATAAAAATATGCATCAGTGGACACGCTAAAAGGAATAAATAAGGCAAAGCACCGATAACGTGGGCTAAATGTTCCGTTAATAGAAAATAAGCTGCGATACCACCCAGCACGATTAGACCAATGGCATAACGTGTAGACCAGAAGTTAGGTACTGAATTATTTTCTTGGTGTTGGTGATTCATGGTGCTTTCCCCTAATTCATGGGTAACTATTTAGTTGCTGACGGAGGCATACAGTCCATCATCATCTGCATCATGGATTGCATCATGTCCATACGTTTTTCCATCATCTGCTGACGGTCAGCCATATTTGCATTCATGCTTTGGCTGCCCATCTGTTTCATCATACTCATACCTCCTTGCATGAGTTTCATGTGCTCAGCCATAAGTTTCTGACGTTCTTGTGGGGTTTTTGCAGCCATCATCTTCTCATGCATGGCTTGCATCGCCTTCATGTGTTGATCCATTGCAGCCATTTTATCTGTAGCAGTGGTGCTGGTAACTGTTTGCTTAATTGTTACTGCAGATGGTGCTGTTTTTTCAGGGTGGTGATCTTTGTGTTCATCGGATTGCTGTGCAAATGTATTCAATGACGCGGCTGCGATACATAAGCCCAAAAAAATGTTTTTGAATTTCATCATAATTTTTTCCTTTAAATAATTTGGAAGTAAAAGCTATGTTTTAGTACTGAACAGAGTCTAGGAATTTGACTACTAAACTGATGAAATTTTTGGTTATTCTCTGTCTCTCTTAAAAATTTTAGCACTATTAATTAATTATTTTTAAAAATGACAAAAATGTAATTTTGAGATCTTCTCGAAATATATAGTCTATGCTGAGATGACAAAAATTTTATTTAATATTAATCTTTTAAAACTATTAAAGTTGTTATGATTTTATGTGCTTAAAAAAATAAAAATGAAATGATTAGATGACTCCAAGGGTAGTTAGAGACACATTCTTAATGTAATTTACACTGTTATTCCTTTAAAGAAAAAATACAGTTGATCAAAATAGTTTTTTATAGAAAAAAGGGTGGATAATTTAATTATTAAACTTATTGGTATATTTATTAGATAGAAGGGGCTTTGTTGCACAAAGATTTCATAACTATATGATTTTAGAAGTTTTGATTATTTTTTGATCCAAAATTAAATTTATTTAAATCAGATGCTTACATATTTATGCAACAAAGCCGATAGAAGGTAAAGAAGATTATTTTTAATATTAGGGTTTATAATCCAAATTTCAGAGTAAGGAATCTACTACTTATATAATAGAGATTCCATCTCCAAAACAGTACTACTGTATGAATGAGTTGTATTCAATGCAGGGAAGAATGTAGATCCTTAATACTAACGGAAAATTATTTTACTGAATTTTCATGTAAAGACTCATTTAATTGATCAATCACTGTCGTCCATTCACCATCAGAGTGTAGTTTTTCTTCTAAAAAATGACGTTGAGCATCAGTCCAAAAAATTGCTTGTGTTAAAAAAACATCTCCAGCTAGCTGATGGCTCTCTATGAATTTTGCAATTGCTTCTTCAGTAGAAGCTAAACCAAGCTGTTCAAATAATTTGGTCATTCTTGGACGTGTTTGAGTCATGTGCTTAGCCCACAAATTTATATTAGATCAAATTAAACATAACATGTTTATATTTAAAATAAAATATAAAAAATTAAATAGCTACTATTTTCTTAGACAAAATGATTACTACATTTCATAAATCAACCACCTACATAATTTGTTTGTTAAATGATCATTATTTTTCAATAAGATTATTTTAATAGTTAAAGATTTTAAATTTTAAAAATGACAAAAATGTAATTTTGAAGTCATCGCTCTGTTTCTGTCTCTCACTAATAATTGAAATATAAGAGGAGATGATGTGGTCTCATTAAATATAGATTTTATAAAGTCATCTCTAATGAACTAACGAATCAAGAGGAAACGTAAATGAAATTATTTCAAAATAAAATGACTGCTCTACGTAATGTTGTAGTAGCTGCAACGATGATTGTGGCTACTACAACTACGTTCGCTCATGTGAGTTTAGTGAGTGCGATTCCTGCGGAAAATGCATCTATCCTTAGTCAACCAAAGAACTTGACCCTTAACTTTGGTGCAGAGGTTATGTTGATGAATATTAAGTTACTGGATGCTCAGCGAAGAGATGTTCCTTTAAAATATAAAGTTACTCATGACTTAAAGAAATCCTTTGATGTCGCTCTTCCGAAACTGAAAAAAGGTAAATATACCGTTGTCTGGACAACAATGGGGAAAGATGGTCACAACATGAATGGTGAATATAGTTTCACTATCAAATCAACTAAATAAGAATTGATTACCTTTCAACATGTCAGTGAGGTGCTGGCATGTTGTTCTAGAATGGACAAAAATAATGATTTCTGAATATTGGATGTGGGCCACTTGGTTAACTAAGGTTATTTTATATTTAAGTGTAGCTTTTGTCGTTGGTGGAGCCTTTTGCTATTTTTTACTTAGACAATATCTTGAACTAAAAGAATCGATTCTTAAATATATTACAATTGGCGCTGGATTAGGCCTAATTTCCAGTACCTTGGGATTTTTTATTCTGATTGGTAGTTTTGCCAATACTGGTATTACAGGTATGGTGGACCCCACGTATATTAATATATTGGTTAATACTCCGACGGGGTATATAAACGTTCTTCGTTCTATTAGTTTTGCTCTTTTACTTCTTCTCATGGTGGTTAAACTTAACAGGAACAAAGGTCATTTTTCTATAATTGAAAGTTCAATATTTTGTATTTTACTTATCCCGATTATTTTTAGTTTTTCCCAGCTCGGACATGTCGCTAATTTAACCTTACTTGCTCAAATTTTATTATCAATCCATATTCTAGTTATGTCGTTATGGATGGGGTCTTTATATCCGTTATGGAAAACCAGCCGGGAAATAAGTGGTTTACCTTTAAAAGATCGCATGCATGTATTTGGACGTATTGCTGCTTTCATTGTTGGGATATTAATCGCCTGTGGCGCTAGTGTAGCTCTTCTTTTAATTAAAGATTTTAATACCTTAATCAATACTGCATATGGCTATGGTTTCATGGTTAAAATGTTTTTTGTTATAAGTGTTCTACTTTTAGCTGCCTTCAACAAATGGTATTTCACCCCGCGTCTTCAACATCCTAAATTCGCTAAACACCTTAGTCATGCCATTTTATTTGAGATGTTATTAGGTCTATCAATTCTATTAACAACAGGCTATATAACCACTGTCGTGGGTATTGAATAAGAGAATTTCAAAATAAGGGAATTGAGGAAATTTAACATTACTGCATTTATCTTTTGTAGCTGAGCAATAAAGTTTCTACTGGACTGTCAACTTACGACAATCAGAACAGTAAAATCGCATCATGAGGCATTATACATAAAGGTAGTCACCGGTTTTTAGCTTATCTTCAACCCATAACAGTCTCATCTATTCAGTTCACTACCATTGATTGAAATAACTAATCTTATAAATTTCAAAGTGATCGTAGATGACAAAAATGTCATTTTAAAGTCACATTAATGTTGGTTAAGTACTTTTACTGTAGTCATTAGAACACTCTTCTTTGGAATACTCTGAAGAAAACTGTAAGGTTGTAAACAGACCAAGTTACAGCGAGTAACTGATTCAGAAAAAGGCTGGTTGTATGGTGAAAGTTTAGAGTTACTGTTCTAATGGTTTAAACAAATATTTTGTTAAAAAGGAGCAACATATGAAATTTCACATCGCTAATATGACTTGTGGTGGTTGTGCACGAGGCATTACTACTGCAATTAAAGAGCTCGACTCGAATGCTTCACTCGATATTGATTTACAAAACCGTATCGTTGAAATCAACACAACGGTGAGTCAGGATCAAGTCATTGCCACTCTCAGTGAGCGTGGATTTACAGCTGATCCTGCTTAATCTCTGTTAGAGTAACAGTGGGAATTCCTTACCACTTTTACTCTCTCTTATTTTCCTCATCGTACAGATAAAACCTGTACTTGCTTGAAATAAAAGTAATCCCTGAATTCCCCCTAATCTTGGTTCGAGCAGATCTTCGCATATAGAACTCAGCATATCTAAATGATAGAGATCGTATATGAGTACCGAAATGACTGATACGCCACACTACAGTGAAACATTAGAGATTGAGGGGATGACATGTGCTTCTTGTGTAGGCCGTGTGGAAAAAGCTTTAAAATCTGTTGAAGGTGTTGAATCGGCTCATGTAAATCTGGCTACCGAAAAAGCAGTCATTTATGCGCATCAACCACTTGATCGCGCTACTTTAATTAAAGCCGTAGAAAAAGCAGGCTACGAAGTGGAAGCGCTGCAACCAATAGAGCTTACGATTGAGGGTATGTCATGTGCTTCTTGTGTAGGTCGAGTAGAAAAAGCCTTAAAATCTGTTGAGGGTGTGGAATCAGCACATGTAAATCTGGCTACTGAAAAAGCGACTATTCAGGCAAGTTCATCTGTCACTCGTGACTCGTTAATTCAGGCTGTCACCAAAGCAGGGTTTGAAGCAAAGTCAGTTCATCAAACTACGGAAAGCTTTCAAGATAAAAAAAATATTGAATTAGAAAAACTTAAAAAAGATTTAATTTTGTCAGTCTTATTGACTCTACCCGTTTTTATTTTAGAAATGGGATCACACCTGATTCCCGCCTTTCATACGTTTATGATGGATAACATTGGCCAACAAAATAGCTGGTTAATGCAATTTTTCTTGACCACAGTAGCATTAATTTTTCCAGGCCGACGCTTCTTCAAAAAGGGCATCCCAAGTTTATTCCGCTTAGCACCAGACATGAATTCCTTGGTGGCTGTAGGAACATTGGCTGCTTATCTTTATTCAGTGGTTGCTACTTTCTTTCCAAGTGTCCTGCCACAAGGCACGGTCAATGTTTATTATGAAGCTGCAGCGGTTATTATCACTTTAATTCTATTAGGTAGATTTTTTGAAGCCAAGGCAAAAGGCCGAACGTCTTTAGCAATTCAACATCTAGTTGGAATGCAGCCTAAAGTTGCCAGAATACAGCTCAATAATCAGGTGATAGAAGTTCCGATTGCCGAAGTTCAAACAGGAACGATTGTAGAGATTAGACCAGGCGAGCGTATCCCTGTCGATGGTGAAGTTATTCACGGCCAAAGTTTTATTGATGAATCCATGATTACTGGCGAGCCTATGCCCGTTGAAAAAACGATAGGCTCTACTGTGGTAGGAGGAACAATTAACCAAAGTGGCAGCTTAAATATCAAAGCCACCTCTGTTGGTATTTAAAATTCAGGAAAAAAATATGAACAATAATTATCCTAAACCTATGATAATAATGCACTGGATTACCTTTGTTTTAGTTGTAATTGTATATTTGACGAGTGGAGATCCAACAAGAACAGGTTTGCAGGGCCAGATTCATGTTATAGGTGGAATTTCAATATTTATTCTATTTTTCGTGCGGTTGAGTGTTGTTTTTCTCTATAAAAGAAGTATTCCTCAAAATGAGATCATTAATCCGTATCAAATAAAATTATTTAAAATTGTCAGATTTACGCTTTACGTAAGTTTATGTGTCGTTCCAATAGCGGGCTGGCTTGCATTATCGAGTTTCACTGATAACTTCCAAGTATTCTCTTTAAATTTGCCACTTTTGAGCAGTGTTAGAGAGGTTAAATATATTGGTCAGATGCATCAATTTTTAGGTAACTTCTTTATTACAGTCGTAGGTTTACATGCTTGTGCTGCATTAATCCACCATTTTATTTTCAAAGATAATGTATTAAAAAGTATGCTTTTTAAAAAAATGAAATGATTTAGATCTATAACTATAGAAAATAGGCATATTGTTCACCTAGAACAACATGCTTTATTGATATAAAGCATGTCAGATAGGTCAGGTATTTCTATAGACTTATTATCTATACTCCTCATGGAGTGGGAATATTTGGATTATACAAAAAAGGATCTTATGCCACCGCAACATTAAATAATGATCCAATCCAAGCACTGAATAACATGGCAATAATACCCCAAATCATTACCCGAATCGAACCTCTCCAAATACTGGCGCCGCCCGCATAACTGGCCAAGGCACCCATAATTCCGAGACTTAATACCCCAATCAGCATGACGCCTTTCTCTAAGTATCGCTCAGGCAGAAGCATAATTGAAATTAAAGGAAATAATGAGCCTACAGTAAATGCAATGGCTGAAGAGAAGGCAGCACGAAACGGCTGGGCAGAAGTATGATCTGAAATACCAATTTCATCACGCGCATGTGCATCTAAAGCATTGTGTGCAGTCAGTTGTTGCGCGACTTCTTGCGCTAAAGCGGGTTGTAATCCACGCTGTATGTAAATATTTTTTAGCTCATTTAATTCATGTTCAGGATGGCGTTGCAGTTCACGTTCTTCCATCTGCAGATCATTCTTTTCAATGTCTTGTTGCGATTTAACGGAGATGTATTCACCTGCAGCCATCGATGCAGCTCCAGATATTAATCCGGCGATACAGGTCACCAGTACAGTATGGGTAGATGCTCCACTGGCTGCGATTCCCACCACGAGACTTGTGACTGAAATAATCCCGTCATTTGCCCCCAGCACAGCTGCACGCAACCATCCCGCACGTTCGATGTAATGTTTTTCAATATGATAAGAATGGCGCACAAGGTATATCCTTTTTGTTATCAGGATGATTATAATAAATTTATTTCATCTGTAGAGATTATTATTGGCTAATTTCAAAAACCGTGATTAAAAGGCAAAAAAATTTTAAAACGGATTCTAGTAGCCACTGGCTATTCATTTTTAGGATCTAAAACAGCGTCTAAAAATAGGCAGCTTTTCGTCAAATCGTATTAATTGATCTTATTCTAATTCCTATGAGCTTTTTTATTGCTGTTTCTTCTATAGAACGGGCACTGATGGTGGCTGTCTGTTTACTGGCTGTAATTGTGGAATTATTCAATTCTGCGATTGAAGCTGTTTTAGATCGTATTTCGCTTGAAAAACATGCATTCCAAAAAGGCAAAAGATATGAGAAGTGCGGCACAATTTTCAGCACTTCTCATTATTTTTATTATTTGGTCAATTATTTTACTTGTCCACTAAAAGATCTTAAAAGTTGATTTTACTTAAGCCAACTGAACCGTACCGGGTTTGTCGGAGACTTTTTTATTTAAGTTAGGCCACCTGACCTAACGGGTTAATCTTATCATAGTACATTGCTTCAA
>NZ_MELG01000037.1:0-21832 GCF_001767535.1 Acinetobacter sp. GWC1_38_13
TGATGGCTGCTTAACCTCTACTTTTAAATTCAGTTATTTATGGGAGGATTACCCCGTAATCTATACGGTAATTATTGAGAATGCATCAGAAGAGGTAATAATAAGCTCAATCAAAAAATTGTTATATTGAAATAGTTTTGAAATGATTTGAGAAAAGATTGTGGTGCGCTCAGCGGGACTCGAACCCACGCCACAGGCTTCGGAGACCTGTACTCTATCCTGTTGAGCTATGAGCGCATGCGAGCCACATGATAGGCAAAAAAATCATATAGGTAAATATAAACATGACCACCAAGTGATTTCTTGCTTATTAAAAGAGCAATTATTCAAATTATGATCTTATTTATAAGGTCAAATTTATAAATGTTGAACTGAATAATTAATTAGCTTAAGTGTTTGATTCAGTTGAGTCGGTGGAATGCGGCTTTCTTGTAAGGAGGTAATCCACTGCATTTGACATGCTTTTAATTGTTGCACGGTTTTTATTGTTTGAATCTTTTGGATTAAAGGACGAGCCATCAAACCGCAATAGGTGGTTAGTGTTTGGATCATCACTTGTTGAATCTCTACAAAAGGTAATTTTTCAAGTTCAATATTTTCAAATGTTTCTTCATCAGAGCTTGGTGTTGTTGAATGATTATTTTCAAGCGGTTCTGTAATTGCTGATTGAATGATAGGAGCAGTTTGTTCCAAAGGTATTTCTTTTATATTTGTTGGCTCTGCCTGTTGGGCGAGTAAACCCATGTCAATCAGTTGTTGAACAAGCTCAGATGGTGCAATTTTTTCTTTGTAGTTATGGTCTAGTTCTTGAAAGTCTTCGTGATCAATAAGTAATAGTAGTCGTCGTTGTTTTGCAGTCAAAGCGATATTGCGTTGTTGCAATGCATTTTGTCCAAGTTCCGTTTTATAAAAATGTGACATCTCTTAATCTCCCCCAGTCAAGATCTAGATGGAGATTAAGATATAGTTGAAAAGTGACAGAAATGTTAACAAATTATTAAATATCATCTATTTGCATAAAGTAAATAGAAAATAATTGAACTTATTGAAAATTAACGTGCTTTTTTAGACGATATTATTTTCTAGTGCCTTTCTTAAGTACGGATCGAGATCATCTTGTCGCATTAACCATTGCACATAATCTGTTGGTAAATCAGAGATCGAAGTGCCTTTGTGTTTACCGAAGCTAATTGATTTTGGAATGCGTGCCTCTTCTGAAGCTACATAGAGTTGTTCAATTGTTTGGATATTTAAATGATGGATGATATGCATCAAAATATTGGCTGTTAAAATAATATCTGCATCAGCTCTATGTGCGCCTTTCAGCATTTCACGAGCTTTATCACTTCCTTTCGAAATTAAATAAATTAATGCAGAAATATTATGCGCTTCTGCATTTTCCCATACGCGACGAGCAAGCGCTAGCGTACAAATAGGCTTTAATTTGGAAACATCAACACCACATTTCGCAATTGCTGAAATATCGTAATCAACATTGTGACCAATGATATACGCAGTTTGTTCTGGTAATTCGAATTCATTATAAAAAGGTTGATCTATCAAATCCGATTCAAGAATATGATGAACTGCCATAGCGGCGTATGAGATCGGTTGACCGACTTGATAGAGTTGATCAAAAATTTTGGTTTTATCTAAACTTAATTTACCACTCTCTATCTCGATTGGTGCATATGCAATTTCTATCGGTAAGCCATTCAATGTATGGGTTTCAGTATCTAAAATGATAGCTTGCATTGGGTCATGACCTAAGTGAAGTAGAGTGGATTTGATATCTTACTCGAAATTATGCCTCAACCAAGATGTGTTCGATTCGCAATCGCTATATTCCTCTGGTAATTCGATTTTTTGATTAAAAATAAATCATATTTTGCTGATGAAAAGACTTGAAACGCATTTCGAATAAGCGTAATTGTTGACAGTGAAATGCTTTAGAAAAGATCTAAAGATGCATCAAAAATAAAATAGTTAAGGAAAAACTATATATGAAAATGAAATTATTAACGGTTGTTATGCTGAGTTCAAGCCTTGTTCTAACGGCTTGTGGTGGAAGTGACGATTCAAGCTATACATCGAAACCAAGCATTCCTGAAAACAACTTTAAAAATCCAGTCGTTGGAATGCCTGTTACTTACACAAAAACTGATTTCTCAGCATTTGCTTCTGAAAGCTCTGTCATGACATATAAAATGTTGGGACAAAATGGCAAAGAAACATTAGCGACTAGTTTGATATTCGTTCCAAAGGGAACGATGCCATCAGGTGGTTGGAAAGTTGTCGTTTGGGCACATGGAACAACGGGAGTTGCTGATCAATGTGCGCCTAGTCGAAATGCAACGAATATCTATATACAAGACATGATTAATAAGTTTCTTGCAGCTGGCTATGTTGTTGTAGCTCCAGATTACGAAGGTTTAGGTGAACCAAGTGGGAGAGAATTACATCCATTTTTAAATGTTAAGAGTGAAGCATACTCAATAACAGATGCTGTTGTTGCAGCAAGATCTTATTTGGCGAGTCAGGGGAAAGTGCTTTCGCGTCAATGGGTGACTGTAGGGCATTCCCAAGGTGGGCAGGCAGCACTAGGTGCAGCGCAATATGCGAGTCGCGCTAAATTGGAATATAAAGGCACGGTTGCAGTAGCTCCAGCATCGAACTTAGGAGCAATTCTAGTTAAAGGTGAGCAATCTGTTGAAAATGCACCTATCGCTCAGCAAATCCAAATGTATGCTCAACTTGATACTTTTACTGCATTAATTACAGCAGGGATAAGAAATCTGCAACCTACTTTTAATTATATTAACGTCTTTAAATCACCAACGGATGAGATTGCAAGTCGAGCAGAATTAGATTGTTACGATCAGGTTGGTCAGAAGTTCGGTGCGGCAATGCAAACGTATGCATTCACAAATGGTAGTCTAGCTAACTATCCACGAACTCAAACTAATTTTATGGCAATTCCATTGGTTAAGACTTTCTTGGAGAATGATTCACAGCCTGCACAAGTTAAACTGAGCCAACCTGCGCTGATTTATCAGGGTGGTAAAGATACAACAGTTCCTCGTGAAGCAACGGATGGTCTTGTCTTGTTAGCACGAAGTAAAGGATCGCAAATTCAATATTTTACTAATGCGGAATGGGATCATGGCACTGCTTATGTGCTAAATATCTCAAATATTGTTAACGATGTGAAAACATTGATGCCTGCGAGCAATTAATTTAAAAATCGCGTTTATTCGCCCAGTATTTCAGCTAAATGAAATACTGGGCTTGCTGTTAATTAATAACTACTTCCGTTTCCCAACCATCATATTCAGCATTGTAAAGCTTGCATAACTCGAATAATTCTAAAGTACAACGATCTATTGAATATTGATCAACGTGATCTATCCGAGAAATTTGTAGAGAAAACTTCATATGTTCATCATCAAGTTGATCGATTTGTACAACTTCAAAACCTAAAGCTTGAGTCTTGTGTACACATTCAGCTAAGTCTGTTTCATTTTGGAAGAAAAGCCAATGATATACAGGTCGAGCTATCTGTAGAAGATCACCATGATGAAGAAGATTCTCAACAACAGCTCGATTAGATATAGTCTGTAATATTTCTGGAGTAGGGTACATGCATTTAAAATATGAAGACCAATCTGGTTCATCGCGGTGACCAGTTTGATAGGAATATTGAGAGAATTTTTGCATGATAAGTTGAATTTTATGTTCTAAGACAGTCGCATCCTTACAATAAAAATAGAACTCTCTCACTTTATTATGTGTCAATCTCCCTACATATATGCTCTGACTTCCATCTGTTAGGCTAGGTATGATTTCATCCTCAAGAACCATTAAATGGTCAAATTCTTCACTTGAAGATAAGCCATCTTCTCGCGGTTGATTCATTTTAATTTCTAGCCAAATTAATTGTAATCTTTGTGATATAGGTGCGATTTCCGCCAAGGCTAAATTAACAAAATAGCTTGCAGGCATCTCATCAATTTGACACATGTAGTAATTCCAGTTTTCTGGAAGTTGGAATTCATGATTGTTCAGAGTATTTTCGAAGTCCATTTTTTATACCAAATTTTAATTATTTAAAAGCTTGTTAGATTCTTCATCATTTTCATTGATATCGGAACATTCAGAATGAATAAAATTCACGAATAATTAAATAAATATCAATCTGTGAAAAGGCAAACTTCATGCTACAATACGCACCAATCTTTAGCACGGCTTAAAAGCCCTAATTTATAGGACCCCCGCTAATGTTTGCCAATATTTCTATTGCTCAATTTGATCCAGAATTAGCTCAAGCGATTGCTTCTGAAGGCGAACGCCAAGAAGCTCACATTGAGTTAATTGCATCAGAAAACTATTGCTCTCCAGCAGTTATGGAAGCTCAAGGATCAAAACTTACGAACAAATATGCAGAAGGTTATCCTGGCAAACGCTATTATGGCGGTTGTGAATATGTTGACGTAATTGAACAACTTGCAATTGACCGTGCGAAAGCATTGTTCGGTGCTGATTATGCAAACGTTCAACCACACGCAGGTTCACAAGCAAACTCTGCTGTGTATTTAGCGCTTCTCAACCCAGGTGATACAGTACTTGGTATGAGCTTAGCTCACGGTGGTCACTTGACTCACGGTGCTAAAGTAAGTTTTTCTGGTAAAACATACAACGCTGTTCAATACGGTTTAAACCCTGAAACGGGCGAGATCGATTATGAAGAAGTTGAACGTTTAGCTTTGGAACACAAGCCGCGTATGATCGTTGCTGGTTTCTCTGCGTACAGCCAAGTTGTTGATTGGCAGCGTTTCCGCGAAATCGCTGATAAAGTTGGTGCTTATCTTTTTGTTGATATGGCTCACGTTGCAGGTTTAGTTGCTGCTGGTGTTTATCCGAACCCAGTTCAAATTGCTGATGTAACAACGACTACAACTCATAAAACACTTCGCGGTCCACGTTCTGGTTTAATCCTTGCAAAAGCAAATGAAGAAATCGAGAAGAAACTTCAATCTGCTGTATTCCCTGGTAACCAAGGCGGTCCTTTGATGCACGCAATTGCTGCTAAAGCAATTTGTTTCAAAGAAGCGATGTCTGATGAGTTTAAAACTTACCAACAACAAGTCGTGAAAAATGCTCAAGCTATGGCTGAAGTATTAATTTCACGTGGTTATGATGTCGTTTCAGGTGGTACAAAAAATCATTTATTCTTATTGTCTTTAATCAAACAAGACGTAACGGGTAAAGATGCTGATGCATGGTTAGGTGCAGCACACATTACTGTAAACAAAAATGCAGTTCCAAATGATCCACGTTCTCCATTCGTTACTTCTGGTATCCGTATCGGTACTCCAGCTGTTACAACTCGTGGTTTTGGTGAATCTGAAGTTCGTGAACTTGCAGGTTGGATTGCTGACATCATCGACAGTAAAGGTGATGAAAAAGTTATCGCTGAAGTGAAAGCTAAAGTAGAAGCTGTTTGTGCAAAATTCCCAGTATATGCAAACTAATTTGTATATCTAAAAAAAGCGCCGTAAGGCGCTTTTTTATTTGTAACTTACTGTGATTTTAATCTTCGAAACTTTTCTAAAAGTTCTGAATGTGATTCATTAAGTTGTGGATCAGGTTTAACGCAATCTATCGGGCAAACTGCAATACAGGTCGGTGCATCATAAAAACCGACACATTCTGTGCAACGTTCGGTATCGATTTCATAAATTTTAGCACCTTCATATATTGCTTCGTTTGGACATTCTGGTAAGCACATATCACAGTTGATACATGCGGTAGTAATCATAAGAGCCATGAATTAATGTGCTGAGTATGCTAAAGAGGCTGATGATAATTGCTGTTTTGCTTGAGGTAAGTTCCGAATCAGCAATGCGTAACGAATATCAATTTCTTGTGGAAATTGTATTTCAACCGTATGACCTGAACCTTTGGCATTATCGATAAGATTACCTTTGAGATCAAGCATTTGTTCGAGCACAAAGTGGACATTGCCTTTCGGTGTCATTAATTCAAGTGAGTCCCCGACAATAAATTTATTTTTGACTTCAACTCGGATGAAGTCACCATTCCTTTCTAATACTTCTCCGCAGAATTGTTGAAAGTCAAAATGTGATGATCCATCTTCATAATTTTGATATTCACTGTGAGTATGGCGACGTAAAAAACCTTCTGTGTAGCCACGGTTAGCTAAACCTTCAAGTTGTGTCATTAGACTTTGATCAAAAGATTTACCCGATAATGCATCATCAATTGCTTTTCGATAAATTTGTGCGGTGCGGGCACAATAAAAGTAAGATTTGGTTCGACCTTCAATTTTTAGTGAAGCGACGCCCATTTGACTCAGTCTCTCGACATGTTGCACCGCGCGAAGATCTTTAGAATTCATGAAATAAGTACCATGCTCATCTTCTTCGGCAGCAAACATATCCTCATCGTTGCGTTGTACTAATACTGGATTGATAGTATTACGCTCATGTGATGATTTAGAACAACATGATTTTGAATTTTCGAAATGTTGAACAGGGATAACATCTCCATTTGAATCTTCTTGTGCGTCATGGATTTTATATTCCCAACGACAAGCATTGGTACATGCTCCTTGATTGGCATCACGTTTATTCATGTAACCCGATAGTAGACATCGACCAGAATAGGCCATACATAAGGCGCCATGTACAAATACTTCTAACTCAATATCTGGCACGTTATTTTTAATTTCTTCAATTTCGTCTAAAGATAACTCACGTGAAAGAATTACACGGCTTAAGCCATAGTCTTTCCAAAACTTAACTGTAGCCCAATTGATGGCATTTGCTTGTACTGATAGGTGAATTGGCATATCAGGAAAATGCTCACGAACCATCATGATTAACCCTGGGTCGGACATGATTAATGCATCTGGTTTCATTTCAATAATTGGGGATAGATCACGTATGAAATTTTTTAATTTACTATTATGTGGCTGGATATTGACGACGACATAAAATTTTTTACCAAGAGAGTGAGCTTCTTCTATGCCAATTTTAAGATTGTCATGATCAAACTCATTATTTCTGACACGTAAACTATAACGTGGTTGCCCTGCATAGACAGCATCTGCTCCGTAAGCAAAAGCATAACGCATATTTTTTAGTGAACCAGCAGGAGAGAGTAATTCAGTATTCATGATGCAATAAAGGCATATTTAAAATAAGGGATTATTTTAAGAAGTTCAAACTATAGATTCAACCAAGTAATTTACTCAGGATTTTTAATGTGTTAGACCCAATTTAAGTGTCAATAAAAAAGCACCCGAAGGTGCTTTTTATCAATGATGACGATGTTTGCGTTTTTTCTTATATTTTTTTGACTGATAGTTGTCGTAGTCTCGGTCTTGACCTACTTTACGACCCAAAGCGGCACCACCTGCTGCACCCGCAGCTGCGCCAATATAACCACCAGTTGTACCAGCAATATTGCGACCAACAGTATAACCACCTACACCACCTAAACCACCACCAATTGCAGCTTCGGTACGCGTACGTTTACTGCTAGCAGCAGCTGCACCACCAGCACCACCAACAGCTGAACCAATCATGGCACCACTATGACCACCAATCTCTTTACCTATTGCTGTACCAACAACACTACCTAAAGCTGAAGTGGCTGCAACACGTGTTGCATTATCTGCATATGCAGTGCTTGCAATAGTAGAACCTGCAAGGATTGCACTCAGTAACATAAAATGCGCTTTCATTTTGACTCCATGTGCCCGCTGTTCAGGCATCTTTTGTAATGGAAGCAAATGTAACAAAGCTTGTGGAGTGAAATTGTGGAGATGCATCCTGTTATTATTGTGATTTGGTAAGTTGATTGTATGGTTTTGTTTAAATCAGTATTAAGATTAATCAAATAAATTCAATTTTCATTAATGATTAAGCCAATATGAAATTATAGTGCTGATGTCATTTATGAATCTTGATGAGAAGAATCTTCAAGTTTTAATTGATTTGTAGACTCTCGCTTCTGTAAGCGTAAATGTTCAAGATCACGAATATTTTTCTGGGTAGCCGTAACACCAAATAAGCTCAATAAAAAGGACATAATGTAATAACCTTTTTCGCTCAGGCTAAGTGTCGCATTCGATAAACTAAATAATAGTAACCCAATACAAATACCGACTGAAGTCCAACAAAGTGCAACGTAGATTGCAGTCACAGGTATATCTTCTAACTTATCACGCAATGTTTTTTGTAGAGATACAGCAGAGAAAAGACCGTAAAGTAAAATAACGAGATAAAAACCTTTTTCATGTAAAGGCATTGAAGCATTCCATAAGCCAATCATAAAACCAACAGCACCGATCACGACTGCAAGCCAACTTGCCCCAATAAATGCCAATGTTGGACGGTTAATTAAATTACTCATATTGATTATCCTATTGTTTTATCATTTTATTTGTCTCTCATATTTATATAGAACGGCAAAAAAGAGAACAAGAGTCTACAACTAAAAATGAACAATTTATGATGAAACGAAACTTGATCACGCAGTAGTGAAGTTTCACTATGTCATTTAAGCGGTAGAATCTGTAAACTATGCGCAATTTTTTGATTTTACTCATGCTTCAACTTTGTAATGGCATTGAGTCTTTGGATTTCGAGATATTCCGCCCATGAAAGCATCACTCCGCTTAAGACTAGATCAACTCTGTGATCGTCATGAAGAGCTGACGGCATTACTTGCTGATGTAGAAGTTATTTCTGACAACAAACGTTTTCGTAAATTGTCACGAGAACATAATGATTTAACTGAAATTACAGAAGTTTGGGGTAAATATCGTCAAGCTGAAGAGGATATTGAAACTGCTGAAATGATGAAATCTGATCCAGATTTCAAAGACATGGCAGAAGAAGAGATTAAAGAAAACAAGGCACTTTTAGTTGAGCTTGAAGAACAGCTTAATGTGTTAATGATCCCTAAAGATCCTAATGATGCGAATGCTGCCTATTTAGAAATTCGTGCAGGGACGGGTGGTGATGAAGCTGCTATTTTCTCGGGTGATTTATTCCGTATGTATAGTAAATATGCGGAAACTCAGGGTTGGCGTATTGAAGTCCTGTCTGAAAATGAAGGTGAACACGGTGGTTACAAAGAAGTAATCTGTCGTGTTGATGGTGAAGGTGTATATGGTCGCTTAAAGTTTGAAAGTGGTGCGCACCGCGTACAGCGCGTACCTGCCACTGAATCACAAGGTCGTGTTCATACATCTGCATGTACAGTCGCTATTTTGCCTGAAGTAGATGTAGATACAACAGTCGAAATCAATCCAGCTGATCTCCGAATTGACACTTACCGAGCATCAGGTGCGGGTGGTCAGCACATTAACAAAACCGATTCTGCTGTTCGTATTACTCATATTCCATCGGGTGTGGTTGTGGAATGTCAGGAAGAACGTTCTCAGCACAAAAACAAAGCCAAAGCGATGGCATTACTTGTATCTCGTTTAGAAAATGCAAAACGTGCGGCAGCGGATGCAGCTACTTCTGAAATGCGCCGTGACTTAGTTGGTTCTGGTGACCGTTCTGAGCGTATTCGTACTTATAACTATCCTCAAGGTCGTATGACGGATCATCGTATCAATTTAACGTTATATAAATTAGACGCGATCATGGAGGGTGATTTAACCGAATTGCTTGATAGTTTGCATCGTGAATATCAAGCGGATCAATTAGCGATGCTTGCTCAGGAAAATGGCGGCTAATGAATATTGCTCAGGCATTAGAAATTAAAGGTGAAATTGATAGCTATGAACGTCAAGAAGCTGCGTGGCTGCTTGAACATATACTGGGTATCAATTCATTAGAGTTAAAACTAAGACTTGAGCAAGAGTTAACTGAAATTCAAGAGCAAGCTTATTTGAATGGGCTTGCTCGTATTGATCATGGTGAACCACTAGCTTATGTAACAGGTTCACAACCGTTTTGGACTCTGGACTTAAAAGTCACACATGACACATTGGTTCCACGTCCAGATACAGAAATATTGATTGAAACTGTGTTAAAGCTTGAACTTGATTCAACATCTAATGTCGTTGATTTAGGTACTGGAACGGGTGCTATTGCATTGGCTCTAGCAAGTGAGCGTCCTCAGTGGAAAGTTACGGCAACAGATATTTATCAACCTACGCTCGAAGTCGCACAGGAAAATGCCATTCGTCATGGTTTAACGCATGTTAAGTTTGCTTGTGGTGCTTGGTTTGATGCGTTAGAAAAACAATTTTTTGATCTTATTGTTTCAAATCCGCCGTATATCGATCCAGAAGATGTGCATATGCAAATGCTTAAATCAGAACCTGAACGAGCACTTATTGCTGATAAGCAAGGATTGGCGGATCTAGAAACTATTATTGTTCAAGGTAAAGGTTGGTTAAATCCAAATGGATGGATTGTGCTTGAACATGGTTATGATCAAGGTGAAGCCGTCCGTACCATCTTCGAGAAAGAGGGTTTTAGCCAAATTCAAACCATCAAAGATTATGGTGGCAATGATCGTGTCAGCCTTGGACAGAAGTTGAATTAATCTTCAATGTATTGTTTGACTGCTTCAGCTAATTGAATCTGACCCTGTTTTTCTAAATTATTTACCACATTTACAGCATCAGATTGGTCTCTATTTTGGCTAAGTTTGAATTTTCCAATCATGTGCTGGATTTCAATCTCTATACCAATTATTTCTTTGAGTTCTGCTGCGATGTAATCGCTAGGTGCATCAGACATTTTCCATGGTTTTTCTTGCTTGGCTTCATGTGTCCGAGTAAGTTTGGCGAGTATGCCCCGTAAGGATTTTTCATCTTCTAAAAATCTAATTTTTCCTTTTACGTGTACGACTTGATAATTCCATGTTGGTACATGACGATGATGCAATTGTTTGTTTGGATACCAGTTGGGGGAAATATAGCCTTGTTCACCTTGGAAAATAACTAAAACATCAGTTCCACTCTCAATCAAAGTATGCAATTCATTATTTCGTGCAATATGAGCGATAAGAATTGCGTGATTAAATTTAGGCTCATGTAAAAGTTTAAAGGGTAAGTGATTTGCTTCGATACCATTGGAGCTGTGAGTGACTAATGTACCTAACGGATATTTTTCAACGAGTTGATATAATTTCTCAGTATTTTTTTCTTCAAAAATTTCAGGTAAATACATTTTTTAAACCATTCAGTCTTCAAATTGGTTAACAAGTAGTTTTTTGCTTGGGGATGTTTTTCGATAGCTACCAGGGCTTACACCACTCCATTTTTTAAAAGCACGATGGAAAGCACTTGGATCGTGAAAATTTAGATCATCACTAATACTTTGAATTGAATCATTCGTTTTGCTCAGACGTTCAATTGCAATATCACATCGAATATCATTTTTAAGCTGTTGATAGCTGACACCTTCTTGTTTTAGTCGACGTTGAATAGTTGCTGTGGACATATTCATTTGTTGTGCAATATCTTTTAACTCAGCCCATTCAGAAGGTGGTTGGAGAATCAATTGTCTGCGGATTTGTAGGCTTAATGAGTTTTCATTTTTAAAGCGCACAATTAAATTATATGGGGCATGTTTTAGAAACTCATTTAACGCCTGTTTGTCTTTTTTAATCTTGTGCTTGAGATAATGAGCATCGAATTCTATTTTATTCTGTTCAGCATTAAATTCTATATTTTCACAAAAGCGTACTCGATAATCTTGTATCTCAACAGGTTGGTGGCATCTAAATGACATTCGGTAAAAACTGATACGTTGATCGCTCAACCAACACATCAAACTGTGTACCAGCATTAAAAAAGTCGAATAGGTAAACATTCGTTTGGGTTGATCACGGTCATGTAGGATAAGAAATGCTTTCGAACCTTCCTGAACTAATTCCCCATGAATATCATCCAAAATCAAAGCTAAAAATTTTAAGATATCTTGTATAGCCTGTTCTAATGTATCTGCACCAAAAGCAAGTTTCGCCAATACTTTATAACTTCCTCGGCGCATTGGATGAGTATCCATGCCGAGAAATTCATCATTCATACTTTTTGCCAGTTCAACCCAAAGCTGTGCAGATTGGATAACAGGGACTCGTGCTTTGGTTGAAGTTAATAATTCAGCTGAAATACCCGCTTTGTTAGCGATATTGACGATATTTAAGCCGCTGCTAGCTGCAACACTCAATGCTTCACGAATAAGTGCATTTGAAATCGTATCCTTTGCAGAATTGATATCTTGATTTGGAAGTTTGCTCATAAAAGATGAAATACAGGAGAGTGAATGAAATAAATGCTCAAAAATCGCATTAAATTTGCTACTTTTTGGAATTGTATCGGAAAAAAGTTGCCTTTACTCTTTGTTATAAAATTTATCACTTTAATTTGATAGGAAACGTAAATGAAAATTCAGGGAAAACACTTTGTTATTACTGGCGGTGGTTCTGGTTTAGGCGCAGCGACAGCTGAATATTTGGTTCAGAAAGGTGCATCCGTCACTTTAGTTGATATGAATGCTGAAGTTGGAACTCAGCAGGCACAAGCATTGGGTGAAAAAGCTGAATTTGTCCAACTCGATGTTACGGATGAGCAAGCTGCTGAGCAATTTTTTAAAGATGTATTAGTCAAGCATGGTGCAGTGCATGGTTTAGTTAACTGTGCTGGGATCGGACCATCAGCAAAAGTTGTTGGTAAAGACGGTGTACACGATTTAGGTATGTTCTCAAAAACGCTTCAGATTAATGTCACTGGTACATTTAATATGCTGCGTTTAGCAGCGGAAGCCATGAGTAAAAATGAAGTTGCTGAAGGTGATGAAGATCGTGGAGTAATCGTCAATACAGCTTCGGTTGCTGCGTTTGATGGTCAAATTGGTCAAGCTGCATATTCTGCTTCAAAAGGGGCAGTAGTTGCCATGACTTTGCCGATTGCAAGAGAGTTAGCACGTTATGCAATTCGTATTATGGTGATTGCACCAGGCATTATGGAAACACCGATGCTTAAAGGTCTACCACAAAATGTACAAGATGCATTAGGTCAAATGGTTCCGTATCCATCGCGTTTAGGTCGTCCTGAAGAATTTGCACGCTTGGTTGCACATATTGCTGAAAACTCATATTTAAATGGTGAAGTAATTCGCTTAGACGGCTCGATTCGTATGGCTGCAAAATAAAAATATCTTTAGGTAAATAAAAGCGATGATTGGTTCATCGCTTTTATGTTTTTAATAAGTAGTAAAATGTATCTTTAGTATTTAGTGATTTGACCTGCTTTGGATTTACTTATATTTTTGATAATGAAAATGATTATCAATTTATGGAATCTAATGATGCGGATGTTAAATAAAAGCCTATTTTCATTGATGTTATGTGCAGGATTAAGTGTGCCTGCCTATGCGGAGTTTAAGCAAGCACCATTGCCTTACAAAAGTGATGCACTAGAACCCGCGATTGATCAAAAAACGATGGAAATACATTACGCAAAGCATCACAAAGCTTATGTTGATAATTTAAATGCTCAGATTAAATCCTATCCAGAGCTAGATAAATTAAGTATTGAACAAGTCCAAGCACAAATTTCTAAATATAATTCAGCAGTACGAAACAATGGTGGTGGGCATTTTAACCATGCTTTCTTTTGGGAAAGTTTAGCACCGACTAATAAAACTGGTAAGGTTAGTGCAAAGCTACTAAAACAAATCAATCAAGATTTCGGCTCATTTGAAGCCTTCCAAGATAAATTCAATCAGGCTGCAACAGGTCGTTTTGGCTCGGGTTGGGCATGGTTAATCTTGAATGATGCAGGTCAATTGGAGATTGTTTCAACGCCAAATCAAGATAATCCTTTGATGGATATTGTGGAGAAGAAAGGACAGCCACTTTTAGGTTTGGATGTTTGGGAACATGCTTATTATCTTAAATATCAAAATCGCAGAGCAGACTACACCAAAGCTTTTTGGTCTGTTGTAAACTGGAATACTGTAAACCAGCGTTATGATACTGCAATTAAATAGTCTTTATATTATTCATATGAGAAGCGCTGCTAAGTGCATCGCTTCTGTGTTTGATTTACTCTGCTTTCACTTCATCGCCAATTAAATAAAACGTACCACCAGCAATATAGTGTAGGCTTTTCAGGTTTTTATGCTCTTCCGAAAAATGCCAGTGACCATCGCGGAAAACACGCGTATCAGCCCAAGCAGCAATAACAGAGCCGATAAATAAATCATGGGTTTGCTGATTGTGTGCTTCTGGTATCAGCTTGCATATTAACCAACCAATACTTAAAATTTCAAAATAAAACATAGAGTTATTTCTAAAAAAATAAAATAACCAAAGTTTTAATCTTAATTCATAAGTAATTGATTTTATTATGCTGTTAAAGAGTGCCTACAATATTGGGTTAAAACCTAGATATAGTCAAAGCTAAAATGCATGTATGAAAAAAATTATCTTCCATTAGTACATTCATATACTTAAAATCTAAAGTCTTTAGAGCTAGCAAGAGAATCAGTGTGTCAATTCATCCAGAAAACGAATTTGAATTAACTAATGATGAAATGCATCTTTATAGTCGTCAAATCTTACTTGATGGTTGGGATATTGAAGCTCAAGAAAAATTAAAATTAGCAAATGTACTGATTATTGGAGCTGGTGGAATAGGGTGTACTAGTGCGGAGCTACTCGCACGAGCAGGCGTTGGAAAAATTACGATTGTAGATGCTGATACAATTGAAATGAGTAATTTACAACGTCAAATTGCGTTCACTCCAAATGATATCGGTCGCTACAAAGCCGAAATATTAGCAAAACACTTACAAGTGATTAATCCGCACATACATGTTAGCTATAAAAACATACGATTTGATGAAACGAATGCTGATGATTTAATACAGCATCAGGATGTAGTGTTGGATGGGTGTGATAACTTTACGACACGTTATTTAGCCAATGCGATCTGTAAGAAATATCAAGTCCCTCTAATTAGCGCTTCTGCAATCGGATTTGAAGGACAAATGTTCATGGTGGAGTCAGATTCTGCTTGTTATGAATGTCTATTTCCTAAAGAGGATCACGCAAATGAGGGTATGCGTTGTGCAGAGTCAGGCGTGTTGGCAACAACTCCTGTAATGATAGCGTCATTACAAGCACATCACACATTGCTATTTCTAGGTTTGGGATTAACACCACTGAAGCAAAAGCTATTACTCTGGAATGGTTTAAATTTATCGCAACGTATTCTTAAATTTGAAAAAGATGCAAATTGTCCAGTTTGTCGGGCAACTTAAACAGTAAAGTTTCTGAAATTTGCTAAACTAATGCCATCTATGAGGCAATGAAAGATTATGAAAAGAAATATCTTATTTGATGGATTGCGTTCTGTTGCACGGATAGGTGAAACAGTGATTGTTGCTGCACAGGCAGGTGTGAAATATGCAACTGAGAAGCAAAGTAACGCAAAACTAATGCGTGAGACATTTGAGTCGCTAGGTTCTACATATATTAAATTGGGTCAGTTTATTGCAAGTACACCATCACTATTTCCTCGTGAATATGTCGAGGAATTCCAAGGGTGCTTAGATCAAACACCAACTTTACCGTTTAGCTATATCCAAGAAGTACTTGCTGAAGAGTTTGAAGGTAAAAACTTGAATGAAATTTTTAGTTTCATTGACGAAAAACCATTAGCTTCAGCTTCTATTGCACAGGTGCATGCTGCAAAACTTGTGACAGGTGAAGATGTCGTACTAAAAGTACAAAAACCAGGTGTTGAAACCATTCTTTATACTGACTTAAACGTCGTACATTGGGCGACTAAGCTATTAGAGCGTGCAGTTCCAAAAATTAAATTTGCGTCATTATCTGAAATAGTAGATGAAATCAAAACACGCATGGTTCGTGAAGTAGATTTTATTGAAGAAGCGCAAAACTTAGATGACTTTGTACAGTATCTCAATGTTTCGGGCAATCAAGCTGCAACAGCGCCAAAAGTTTATCATCAGTTTTCAACGCGCCGTGTTTTAACGATGCAACGTTTATATGGCGTATCTTTGACTGATTTTGATGTGGTAAAAAAATACGCTAAAGATCCAACTCAAGTATTAATTACAGCGATGAATACGTGGTTTGGTAGTCTAATGCTATGTAAGAGTTTCCATGCTGATTTACATGCTGGAAATTTAATGCTGCTTGAAGATGGTCGTGTTGGTTTCATCGATTTTGGGATTGTAGGTCAACTAAAGCCTGAAGTATGGACGGCTTGCATGGCATTTATGGATGCTTTACAGCATACCAATTACGCTGCGATGGCTGAAAATATGCTTAAGATGGGGATGACGCATCATAAGATCGATACTCAAGTCTTAGCAGATGATTTAGAACGGTTATTTAGTGGTGTGCTACTAGCAGACCCTCAAGAAATTTTAAGTTCCAACCCTGCTGATTTGAATGACATCATGATGGACATGATTGGGGTTGGTGAGCGTCATGGCATCAAATTCCCGCGTGACTTCGCTTTGTTATTCAAACAAATGCTATATTTTGATCGTTTCATGCGAGTTTTAGCGCCTTATACTGATATTTATGCTGACCAACGTTTGAAAATGGTTCACAATATTGAACCTGCTTCATTTCTAAAGCATTAATTAAATTATCAGTTTATTGGGTCATTATGGATGCCATTATTATAGAAGGATTAAAAGTTGATACGGTGATAGGGTGTTTCAATTGGGAGCGCCAAATCATTCAACCTTTAATGTTAGATCTAACCATTCATAATGATCTTAATCAGGCTGCACAATCTGATGAGCTAGACGATACATTAAACTATGCACAAATATGTGAACTAGCTGCTCAAGTGATTCAACAAGCAAAACCTAAGTTAATAGAGCATGCAGCACAGTTAGTTCTTGAAAAATTATTTTTAGTATTTCCCTCGATTGAGTCAATTATTATAACAATTCGTAAACCCGCAATTATTGCACAAGCCAATGCAGTAGGAATTCGCCTTGAACGCAACAGAAACGATTTTTGCGCTCGCACTGGCGAGTAATGTTCAACAGCAGCAGAATTTCACTTTTGCATATGCTCAGCTTGCGCAATTAGGAAAAGTGGAATTTTCAGTGATTTATCAAATTCCTTGTAGAGATGCCGTAGGTGCAGACTACTGGAATTCAGCATGCTTATTAAAAAGTGAGCTGACCGTGGATGAAGTCTTGGATATTCTAAAGAATCTTGAAACTCAATCAGGTCGTGTTCGTCCATCTCATTATATTAGTTTGGATATTGACGTTATTGCTTGGGGGAAGGATTTAGAGCATATGCAATTCAATCCTAAAAAATTACCATTAGCAAATGATGTTAAAATTCCATTGCTTGAATTGTGGCAGCATGAAGCGTTAAATTATGATGACAAGCTACAATATCCAGTCATCAAAATATAATTTTAAAGATTACGATAATAAAAGGACTCATTTATGAAAGTCATTTTCCTGCTTACAACATTGTCATTTTTGTTTTCTGGCTGCGCAGCAATGAGTGTTGAGCAATGTAAAACTGCAAATTGGTTTAATGTTGGTGAGAAAGACGGTTCAGCAGGTCGTGAATCTAGACTAGATCAATATTATTCTTCGTGTCAAAAAGCAAACATTACTCCGAATCAAAATCTATATGAAAAGGGTTATCAGAAAGGATTGAATTTTTATTGCCGTCCAGAGACAATCTTTGATGAAGCTTTGGAAGGACGTGGTGATTATCGTGTTTGTCCGATTGAAAAACGTGATGCATTACGTACATATTATCAAGTCGCACATGAATACTACCAAGCTAATTCTGAGTTTGAACGTTCACAGACAGATATGAGTTATTATTTAAAAGAATTAGAGCGTAAAGATTTATCAGTAAAAGATCGGGATGATTACAAAAAGCGTTTATATGATTTGCGTTTAAATAGCAGTAGAGTTCAGTATCGTTATCAAGATGCAGTAAGAAATCTCGAGCGATTCAAAGCTGAGCGCGGATTACAGTAATTCATTCAAGAAAACTTGGTATATAAATAGAACCCATTGAATAAATGGGTTTTATTTTTTGATTCAACAATTGTGATACATACATGTTGAGTTTATCAGTGTTTGAATAACTCTTATAAGCTTTTAAACGGTAATAATATGAGAAATATACTTCTTGTTTTGTCAATTCTTCCGAGTATCTTGATCGCCAATCAAGCTTTTGCAATTGATGAAAAATATAGACACCAATTAGAACAATCAGGTTGTACTCAGCTGAGTGAATTGCAAGGTTGTGATATAAGAAAATCTAAACAAGAGAATATAAAAGCAGGATTTGTAGAAAATAATACACAGGATGCACTAGATGGTAAAAGTAGTAATGAACCACAGTGGATTGCTGAAAGAACGGATGGGAAGATACTTGCTCGTATCAAAATTGATGATAAAGAGCGAGTATGGGTGAATGATTATCGAGTCATTGCAATTAAGAAAAAAGGTCAATTAACTTTTAGGCAGGGAAAAATTAATTACACGATTTTCACGGATCAGGAAAAAGGATCTGAAAGTTTCTGGTATGACCATTACTCAAAAGATAAAGGAAAAATTGTTTTGCAATAATTAGTACTATTTTAATGAAGTGCAGGGAATTACATCATCGCAACTCCCTGTATTACTCAAATTTTAAAGGTAATAACTTGTTTTAGTCATCAATTTTGAGATGGCTGTCATCGTGATTTTAACAGGCACAGGAAGTTCTACGCCGCCAGCATTTAATGCTGTTTCGCGATGATGCAATTCATCTTCATTCATTTGTTCTAAAATTTTACGTGAACGTTCATCATGAGCTGGAAGCTGCTGTATATGCTCTTGTAAGTGCTGGCTGACTTGACGTTCTGTTTCAGCAACAAACCCCAAGCTATATTTATCACCTGCAATGCCTGCAATTGCACCCATACCATAAGATAAACCATACCAAATCGGATTTAAAATGCTGGTATGACTATCTAATTCTTTTAAACGATCTTCACACCATGCTAAGTGGTCTTGCTCTTCAAGTGCTGCTTGTTGCATTTCTTGTTTAACATGTGGAAGCTTTGCGGTCAGTGCTTGACCATGATAAAGCGCTTGAGCGCAGACTTCTCCGCTATGATTAACACGCATTAATCCCGCAACATGTCGAGCATCGCTAACACATAACTGTGAAGGGGTTTCTTCTGCAGGATTGTTGCGTTGTGATGTTGTAGCACCAGGAACTAAGCTGCGTAATGCTTGGTCAAATGAATTGATCATCTTATCGAGACCTGTGTAATGACGCATATATTAATCCTCTAGAGTATGGGGAGCATTCGCTAACAGAGGTTGTAAGCGCTTCAATAACCAAATTGAGAAAAAAGCACTTAAAACGGCTGTGATGATAAATAAGATTTTAATATCAATTTTTAAAATGCTTAAGATTAAAATTGAAAAAATTGCTGAACTGACCATGAAAACAGCGTTTAGAATATTGTTTGCAGCAACGACACGAGCACGATGTGAACGTGGTGAATACGCCTGCATCATGGCATATAGAGGAACGATATAAAATCCACCACTAATTCCAAGTAGCGTTACAGCGATCATGACATGGTAGTAAACTAAACCTTGAGTAAACATATCTTTTAAATTAAGAAGTTCACCAGTGCGTTCAGGTACAAATGCAAGACTTGCAGCTAAGTAAAGTGCAAATACAGTCAAACCAATTGCGCCATAAGGAACCATCTTGATATTGATGTCACTGCCACCGATCTTGCGGCATAGTAATGAGCCGACACCGATTCCGACCGAAAAGAAGGTGAGTAATAAGCTTACGACATTTTCAGATGCATGAAGATTTTGTTGAGTGAGTTGGGGGATTTGAGTGAGGTACGTCGCACCATAAAACCAATACCAAGAGTTTCCAAGTAGAATCATGAATACAACAGGAATTTTTTTTACATAACTCAATGTCTGAAAACTGGTTCTAATAAAATTCCAATCAATTTTTAAATCAGGAGATGCAATCTTTTGCGGAAGAATAAAGCGACTGCTTAAATAGCCTAAGCAGGCAATAGTAACAACTGTGACACTAATCCACAATAAATTACCTTCTGAAGATGCAATAACAGCACCTCCTAAGATCATGCCAAGTAAAATTGCGATAGAGGTTCCAGATTGAAACAGTGCGTTTCCTGACATTAACTCATTAGGTTTTAATATTTCAGGCAAAATGGCATATTTGATGGGACCGAAACAGGTCGAATGTGTGCCCATTAAAAATAAAGCAAAAAGCAAAAGCCATAAGTTTCCGAGTAAGAAACCTGCTGTACCAATCAACATGATCACGATTTCAAGGATTTTAATAAAACGAATTAGTTGTGAACGTTCGTATTTATCCGCGATTTGTCCTGCTGTAGCAGAGAAGAAGAAATAGGGTAAGATGAATAGCAAGGCAGCTAAATTATTTAAAGTGCTAATCGGTGCGCTTTGTTGTTGGATCCACCCATAAGTTATGACCAAAAGCAGTGCTTGCTTATATACATTATCATTCAGTGCCCCAAAAAATTGAGTGAAAAACATCGGGACAAACCGACGTGATGTCATTAAGTGGTCATCTTGTTTCATCATGTGTTCACTTCATTGTGTTTTATAAAAAAATGTGACTTACTGTAAAAATACTAGAAAATGCATGTATGATACTTTCAATGTTTGATTGGATGAAAATCAAAGATTTGAAGAAATTTTCACCCATCAAAAAAAGATAAATTAAAAATAAGTTTAGAGTTTCACATGCCATCTAAAGATAAGTTTAAACAGTCAACACTGGTTCATTCTATGCATTTAATATTTAAAATGCAGGGATTTCCTAAACTTATTTGTAGTAGTTTTATAATTAGTTCTTTTATATCAGTTGCTTGTGCTCAAGAGCAAATTGCTGATATGTCTAAAATTAATTCAATAGAGACACCATCATCTTCTGATCAAACATTACAAACTCTAGCATCGGCTGATGTGAATGTGTCGGCAAAAGTAGAGCCATCGACTGTAACTGTTTCAGAATTAGATAGTCTCGCTGCATTAAAACAACAAGAACAAACAATCAATCAAATTGAAGAATTAAAACCTATACAGTTCGATGAAAATCTAGAGGATTTGCCAGTAGTTTCAGTTGATCAGAACATGGCAAACGAAATCTATCGTGTTGCAGAAGAAGCTAAAAATGAAGCTAAAAACTATCGAGCAAATGCCACACAAACCACAGTCAATGATGTTTCTCAAGCAGAACTGACAGAAATAACAAAAGCACCTGTAAACATCAATCAATTAATGCAGGAAATTCAGGCTGATAGTAAGATTGTTGTAGAAGCAAATGAAACTGGGAGAACATTAGCTGACTTCCAAGCTAAATCTGAACCAGCACCTGAAAAAGTTGGATTTTTTAAGAAAATTATTAATCGATTCAAACCAGAAAATATTTTAAATACGGACAAAGTTCCTCGTATTAGTGCAGATGTATCTGGTGCGCCACCTGAATTGGCAGCAAATATCAAAGCGAAACTTTCGAGTTTTACGCAAGAATCATTTGATGATTTTGCAGCAGCTTTACCTCAATTACGTGCATTATCAAATCAAGCAGCTCAAGCTGTAGGATATTACAATGCAGAGTTTAAGTTTGAAAAAGTCAGTGAAAGTAAAGTTAAAGTCAATGTTACACCAAATGAACCTGTAATTATCAACAAGCAAAATATAGACTTTACTGGAGCAGGTGAAAATTT
>NZ_MELG01000038.1:0-453 GCF_001767535.1 Acinetobacter sp. GWC1_38_13
ACAGACATTGACGCGATCTTGATTATTTTCCCACATGGCCAATTGCATACCTGAACCCAATTCAACTGAGTCAAGCAATTGAGCTTTATGTTGCTGTAATTGATCAAGAATTTGATATTTCATCTTCTATACAAAGTGTTAAGTATGATTGTTTTAAGTGTAGGACGTTCAGCCTTAGTTGTCATCTGAATATAACGAACATTAAAAAACGCAAGCTAATGACAATCACGACAAGAAAATGAAAGAAATGAAATGCTGCAAAGATGCAAACTTTACAGTGTGGTATTAAGTTTGGTTAAAAAGCTATGAATGTATTGTTATATGCTTTGGTTGTGGTGATCTGGGGGACGACATGGATTGCAATTACACTGCAACAGCAAAGTGAAATATCGACCACAGTTGCGGTGTTTTGGCGATTTTTTATTTCAGCAATTGTCTTGTTTGCTTTTGTCG
>NZ_MELG01000038.1:472-710 GCF_001767535.1 Acinetobacter sp. GWC1_38_13
AAAACTGGCAACTCAAGATCATTTATTTTGCATGTTGCAGGCATGCTGTATTTTTGGATTTAACTTTGTCTGTTTCTATTATGCAGTGCAATACATTAGTAGTGGCTTGGAAGCAGTGATCTTTTCGATGGCTGTGATTTTCAACACGATCAATGCCAAACTATTTTTTGCTCAGCACATATCGTCCCGTTTTTATCCTGCTGCATTATTTGGTCTGTTTGGGATCATCGCTTTGTTT
>NZ_MELG01000038.1:984-8319 GCF_001767535.1 Acinetobacter sp. GWC1_38_13
TTGGCTTTACGGCTTACTTTTATTTGGTTGGTCGAATTGGAGCGGGGAAAGCTGCATATAGTACCTTGTTATTTCCTTTGGTAGCGTTGGTTATATCGACTATATGGGAAGGTTATCACTGGCAAATGAATGCGGTGATTGGTGTGATTCTCATTTTATGTGGTAATGCAATTTTCTTTATCAAACTGCCACGATTCAGAGCAATTAAAACTTCATAACTAAGAACATAAAAAAGCCATCACCTTTGATCAAGTGATGGCTTTTTCTTTATTGCAAAAAGGTCGGACTAGTCTTGTTGCTTTGCCTGAATTGCTGTTAAGGCAATGGTAAACACAATATCATCGACCAAAGCGCCACGAGACAAATCATTTACAGGCTTGTTTAAGCCTTGTAGCATCGGGCCGACACTTACAACATTGGCAGCACGTTGTACCGCTTTATAGGTGGTATTACCTGTGTTGAGGTCAGGGAAAATAAATACGTTGGCGCGACCAGCTACTTGCGAGTCTGGTGCTTTTTGGCGACCGACACTTTCAACGGACGCTGCATCGTATTGTAAAGGACCATCAATCAATAAGTCAGGGCGGCGTTGTTTTGCAATTTTAGTCGCTTCTGCAACTTTTTCCACATCCGCACCAGTCCCCGAAGTTCCTGTTGAATAACTGATCATTGCAATACGAGGATCGAGACCAAAAGCTTTTGCAGAATCAGCCGATTGAATCGCAATCTCTGCAAGCTGTTCAGCATTTGGATCAGGATTAATTGCACAGTCACCGTATACATAGACTTCATCAGGCAATAGCATGAAAAAGATTGATGAAACCAGTGAGTAATTTGGTGCAGTTTTTATTAATTGAAATGCTGGACGTACAGTATTGGCCGTTGTATGAATGGCACCTGAAACTAAACCATCAACCTGATCAAGTGCTAGCATCATCGTACCGAGAACCACAGTGTCTTGCAGTTGAGCTTTAGCTTGTAGTGCATCAAGCTTACCTTTACGCAATTCAACCATCGGTTCAATATATTGGTCACGAATGCTGTCAGGGTCAATAATTTCTAAATCACTTGGTAGTTGAATGCCACGTGCTTTTGCAACCTCAGCAACTGATTCTGGTTTTGCAAGCAAGATACAGTGCGCGATTCCGCGAGATTGACAAATTGCAGCAGCTTGAACAGTGCGTGGTTCATCACCTTCGGGTAGAACGATACGCTTTTTGGCTGCAATCGATTTTTGTACCAACTCATAGCGGAAAGCGGATGGGGATAATCGTGGATGTAGATTATTCTGAGTGTGTTGATCAAGCCAGTTATTATCAATATGACTAGAAACAAAGCGAGTTACTTGTTCAGCACGCTCAGTATCATCGACTGGGATTTCATTACCAAAATGGTGCAAGCGCTGAGCAGTTTCTAGCGTATCTAAAGGTGTGTGTAAAATAGGTAAACCTTGTTTTATGGCACCTTGGCAGAACTCTAGAACGTTATTCGCTGGGGCCGATTGTTCTGTTAAAACTAATCCAGCTAAAGGAATCCCGTTGCTAGTTGCGACACTGGCTGCAAGTAAAGTGTCAGTTCGCTGTGCTGCACTGATGATCAGCTCACCAGCAACGAATTTTTGCAATTCGGCTTCGATATCTGAAGCAATCAAGCTGGTATGAAGAATTCGACGTTGCTTTGCTTCACCCTCGTGTAACCAAGTCCCATCAACCACCGATGCAATGTCTAAACTACGTGGCACACTCAGGATATTGCTGAATGGAACCAGACCGATAATTGGCAATTCATCTGTTCCCATAAAGCGGTTATAGCGTTGCAGCTCTAATGAAAATTCGGCAATTTGCTGGTCCAGACGTAGGCTTGGGTCAAGTGTGACAGGAATTTCAGCCGTGCCGTCTGGAAGCCCCTTGGTTCGCATGAACAGAACCCCTGTAGTGCGGGGTGAGGCTGCGCCGCCAAACTGACGTAGATGGGCATCGACTTTTTCTGCTGTCTTGCGTGGATCAGCAAGATCGGCGGTACTGACCAAAACCACCTGGGCATCCAGCGCCTGCGCAAGCGCAGCATTGATTTCACTGGCAAAATGGTCTTGTCCATTGGGAACAAGGCCCTCGACAATAATTACATCATGATCAACCGCAATCTGGCGATGCAATGCAACCGCCTCTTCAAGCAGTTCATCTGTCTCACCTAATGCAATCAGTTGAGTCAATCTTTCATAAGTAATCGGTTCAACCGAACGACGATGGAATAGATGACGATATAGGGTGGTAGTGCGGTCAACCGTCGTATCTGCAATTTGTGAAAATGGCTTGAGGAACCCCGCATTAATTCCTTTACAGTCCAGTGCGTAAATCATGCCTAAACAGGCAGAGGTTAAACCAACACCCTCACCTGTAGGAATCAGTAAAATTGTATTCATAATGACCTTGGTATTATCTAAATATGATTGTTTAAGCTATTTGTGCAAGCACCTGACGGGTCTCTTTGGCGATACGACCTTCTTCATCAGTTGGAATCACCCAGATTTGTGGACCAGTTCCTCCATCAATGCGTCCCTCTGTGCCACGAGTCAAAGTATCATTATTTTCCTTGCTGAATTGCAGGCCAAAATGAGGCAGGTAAGCGAGCGTTTTTTCACGCACATAGGCAGAATTTTCACCAATGCCGCCAGTGAACACCAATCCATCTAAATGAGGCAGGCCACAACTTAAGGCAGATAATGATTTTGCCAGACGATAACAGAATACTTCGATGGCAAGGGTGGCACCCTCATGACCTTTTTCAGAGGCTTCCACCAGTGTGCGCATATCATTGGACAAACCTGACAGACCGAGTAGACCACTTTCCTTGTTGAGCATGTTGTCGATTTTTTGAATGTCCCAACCCAGATTGTTTGCTAGGAATAAATGCAGGCTTGGATCAACATCACCGCTACGCGTACCCATAACTACACCTTCTAAAGGTGTCATACCCATAGAGGTATCAAGGCTTTGACCATTCCAAACTGCACAAGTAGAACTGCCATTGCCTAGGTGAGCGCTGAGCCAGCCGCCTTGATTTTTGGCACCTGCAAGTTCGCTGGCACGTTCAGTGACATAGGCATGGCTAGTTCCATGGAAGCCATAACGACGTACTTGATGTTCAGTATATAAATTTTGTGGCAATGCATAACGATATGCACGTTCAGGCATCGTTTGGTGGAATGCAGTATCGAAAACAGCAACTTGCGGTAATTCTGGGAATAAGCGCATGGTTGCTTCGATTCCTATCAAATGCGCAGGATTGTGTAGAGGTGCAAGTGGTGTGGCTGCTTCAATACGCTTCACGATTTCAGGTGTTAAAAGTTCGGCTTTCGTTAGATTTCCACCATGTACCACACGATGTCCAATTGCTTGAGGATTATAATTTGCTAAACGAGCTAACAAAGTTTCCAACGCTTTGGCATGGTCTGCATGTGGAATTGATAATTCAAGCGGTTCTCCACCGACCGTTACCCCCTTAATACGCGCATCAGCAGAGCCTAAGTTTTCTGCCAAGCCATAAATACGATCTTCACGACGTTCTGAAACAAGCGCATATTTGATCGACGATGAACCACAGTTAATTACAAGTACAGATTTAGCCACGTTTGAACACCTAACTGATTTTAAATTTTATGACGAACACTTTGATCTTGCTGCAACGCATGGGGCAGTGGAATCAAGCGCAATGTTTTAACATGGGTTGTAACTTAGGCGAAGATAGACTTTAGCCTATACAACTGATTTATAATTGAATCTGATCAGTATAGTCTGTAAATTAAAATGTTCTTTTAATTGATTTGTTTGTTTTAAGCGTATCTTTTGTATAAAAACACGATAAAGATCAAAATGATGCTTTATCGTGTTTGTCCGTTCTATTCTAGGATTATCTTATTGACGAATTTGACCATCACCAAATACAATCCATTTTTGTGACGTTAAGCCTTCTAAACCAACTGGACCACGTGCATGAATTTTATCGGTTGAAATACCAATTTCGGCACCGAGACCATACTCAAAACCATCCGCAAAACGAGTCGAAGCATTAATCATGACTGAGCTTGAGTCTACTCGAGCAAGGAACTCACGCGCTAAACTGAAATTTTCAGTGATGATGGCATCAGTGTGATGTGAACCATATTTATTAATGTGATCAATCGCCTCATCCATGCCACTGACAACTTTAATCGCCAAGATTGGCCCCAAGTATTCTGTGTACCAGTCTTCTTCAGTCGCCGTTTTTACTGAATCGCCAAGAATACGTTGAGTTTCAGCGCAACCACGTAGTTCAACTTGTTTTTCTGCGTAAAGTTCAGCAATACTCGGTAAGAACTCTTCTGCGATCACTTCATCAACCAAAAGTGTTTCCATCGCATTACACACACCATAACGATGTGTTTTGGCATTTAATGCAATTGGTAACGCTTTTTGTAAATCTGCTTGAGCTTCAACAAATACATGGCAATTGCCATCTAAGTGCTTAATCACAGGAATGCGAGCTTCATTGCTAATTCGTTCGATGAGGCTTTTACCACCACGTGGCACAATCACATCAACAAACTCAGTCATTGTGATCAAATGACCAACTGCAGCACGATCAGATGTTTCAATAACTTGAACTGCATGTTCAGGTAACCCAGAAACCTGTAAACCATGTTGAATTGCTGTTGCAATCGCTTTATTGGATTCAAGTGCTTCAGAACCGCCACGTAAAATAATGGCATTTCCCGATTTTAAAGCTAATGATGCTGCTTCAAGTGTTACGTTTGGACGTGATTCATAAATCATTCCAATTACACCGAGCGGTACACGCATTTTTCCGAGTTGAATCCCTGAGGGGCGATAAGCAAGATCTGTGATTTCACCAATAGGATCGACCAAAGCAATGACATCTTTTAATCCTTGTAACATCCCTTTAAAACGAGCAGGGGTTAATTCCAAGCGATCTAAAAGCGCATTATCTAATTGGCGTTGGCGCCCATTTTCCATATCAATTTGATTGGCTGCTAAAATTTGCGCTTGGTTATTTTCCAAAGCCGTGTAAATAGCAGACAGTGCATGATTTTTCAAATGAGTGGATGCACTAGTTAAAACTCGAGACGCACGACGTGCCTGAGTACCAACCTGTTGCATATAGTTTTCAATAGAATCTTGCATAGCATTTTAACGATTGCATGTATTTATAATGATAGTAACAGTCAAATGAAGAACAATGAATAGCCTGAACTCATAATTCAAGAAATTATAAATTGTTAATTAGCGCAATTTTTCTTATATAAATGAGATGCACATGTTAAATATAAACCTTAGGTAAAATATTTTGCAAAAGATTATTGCTTTAAACAGGACGAGTGGTGAAGGAAATGATTGCGTATAAAACGTGCATTTGTATAGAATGAAAAATGTAGAGGATAAATGTAATACAAATTTTATAAATTTGTTAATTTGCAAGTAGAAATCGCCAAAAATGAGACTCTTGCAGCAGAAAAATAAACAAGGATGGAGGAAGGATATGAATTCCATTATCCAAATGGACTCGGATTTAAATCATACCTATACAGGTTTTGGTTTTTTCGACATTTACAATAAAAACAGTTTTAAACAACCAGCGCGTACAACATGGATAGATGGTTGGAAAATTGAATATATGGCAATTGCAGATCCTAAAACGATCAACAATACGCCAATTGTAATTGTCGGGGGCGCATTTCAAAACTTTAACTCTTATAAGTATTGTGTTGAGCAACTCTTTGAGAGTGGGCCTGTTATTTTAATCGACTTACCGTCAATGGGTGCAAATCAGCAGATTCGCAATGTTGATACAGGTGAGTCCGCTGGAATTTTAGAATTACCAGATTTGTCTAAGATGCTCGGTCAATGGCTTGATATCGTCGGAATTGAGAAAGTTTCCGTGATGGGAATGTCATTGGGTTCGGTTGTCGCATCATCATTTGCCTATCAACGACCGGAATTGGTTGACCGTATGGTATTGATGGGTGTGATGCAAAAGACCCGTAAAAGCTGGCGTATGCTACTTGAAGAATCACTTCACCTCATGCGAGAAGACCGCATGGAGGAGTTTGGTCAGGCAGTGATTTTGTACCTTGTAAATCATGCTAAGCTTGATAAAACACGGATGTCTCCGACAGCTAAGCGCTTGTTCTTTAGACAGATGGCAGATTTTACCGCGACGGAGCGTGAGCGTTATGAAATCAACTGCAATCGTTTGTTGCGCTTAAGTGATGTACCTGTACCTCAGTGTAAAACTTTGGTAGCTGCAGGACAGTACGATAGTTTTACTTTGCCTCACGAAAATGCTGATTTTGCGCTTCAGTGTGAGAACATGGAATTTGCTTTAATTGCAAATGCTGATCATGTGCCTCAATTACAGCGTCGCAAAGAAACCATGAATTTGTTTACGTCCTTTTTAAAGGGTGAATCCATCGACAATCTTGATGGAATTATCACGATGACACGTGATCAAATGAAAAAAATTGAACGTCGTGGTGAAGAGCGTATTCCTGTACTCAATCCTCATTCTAAGTTATCACATCGCCATGATGTGACAGAAGCAGCAGTAGAAATTGTTGATATTACTTTCTTTGGTGTTTACTTAAAGTTGGAACAACTTGAGCAGTTAGAGTTTGTGAAGCAACATCCACGTGATCTTGCATTGCATTTATCTGATGAAGAGGGCGACTTTAAAATCGAATGCTTAATCTTTGATGCAACTGAGCAAGGATTACGTATTTTATTTAAACATGGTAATTTTGAAGTTGCAGATCGTTTGCTTCGATTTATTGAGCGTCAGAAACAAGCTTAATTATTGTGAAAAAACAAGTGGTCTATATGACCACTTTTTTATTTTAAGAATTTGATGCTTTAATCATCCATACAAGATCACCTAAATGTTGTTCTGAATTTTCCAACCTTACATTTTCAAAAAATTGTTTAGGCTGTTGCACGATAACTTGATGAAAACCTGCTTCGTGGAAAAAATGTTCAACTTCTTTTGGTGTTTTGAAATGAAAGCTAAAAGCGCTTCTCGACATCCATTTCAGTAATCTGCTGCTATTCCAAATAATTGTAGCTAGTTTATTTTGGGTGGGTTCGGGATAAAGGTCAGTGAGATAATGTAATTGTTTAAAATCACGACCGTAATTGGCAATAGCTTGAATGAGTTGCTGTAGTAATGGTTTTTCAAAATAGTTGATTAAACCTTCACTGATCACAACCAAGGGACGATGAGGATCAAAAACTGTAAATGCAGAAGCAAAGGCTTCGGTAAATAAATCAACAGAAAGTACATCAT
>NZ_MELG01000038.1:8365-22330 GCF_001767535.1 Acinetobacter sp. GWC1_38_13
CTGAAGGTCTGGATACTTTTGAATAAGATCTTCTAAATGCTGATCAAGCATCGTATGGCGTTGTTTCAACGTTGTGCGCATACTGCCACCAACATATTTCTCAGCCCAGCTTTCGATTGGATGTACAAGCGCAGCCAGCGTTTTTCCTTTCGCCGTAGCAAAGACAGGATGAGAAATCCCCATTTGATACCAAATGTATCCCGTATAGTGCGCAGTAAATGATATGTGGCGATGTTTTGAAAGTTGTTGTGTCATCTGTCCTAGACTCAATTCTTAATTTTATTCTATTTCCATGCACAACCTATTTGCGCGAGGATGTTGACCTATTCAATCCTGAACAGGTCAATCAGATGATGAGTTAAATCATCTTTTATTTATCGCAAGTTAAAACGAATTCTTAAACTCTTCAATGACTTTTCTGACGTTGTTCCAATTTTCATCTAACACGAGTGTAGTACCCACTTCGATATTTGGAATTTTACCGCGCATACGTTCTAAACGTTGTTGATTTGGTAAAGCCAATGTTCCAATACCATCTAAGGCGATACATGCAGCTGCACGGTCATTACACACCAACCCCATGTCACAACCTGCATTTAATGCTGCTTGAATACGCGCATCTGCACCACCTGCAACACATGCGGCTTGCATGCTTAAGTCATCAGAGAATAGTACACCATCAAATTTTAGTTCTTGGCGTAAAATCTGTTGTAACCAAAATGGAGAAAAGCCTGCTGGATTTGGATCAACTTGATCATAAATCACATGTGCAGGCATAAGAGCATCTAATTGAGGCATAAGCTGAATAAAGCTTTGCATATCTTTATCATAAATTTCTTGATATGAGCGACTATCAATTGCAGCTGCAACATGTGAATCTGCTTTGACTGAGCCGTGACCAGGGAAGTGTTTGCCTGTAGTTGCCATGCCTGCTTTTTTCATACCACGCATAAAGGCAGCTGCAAGAGGTACGATATCTTGCATATTTTTAGCAAAACCACGATCACCAATCACATCACTAATGTCATTTAGATCCAGTACAGGTGCGAAACTGAAGTCAATACCTACAGCCAGTACTTCAGTTGCCATCAACCAACCACATTGCTCAGCCAAAGTAACGGCTTGTTCTGGCTGGTCTGAGTAACGTTCACCAAGTCTTCCCATTGCAGGAAGTAAAGTGAAACCTTGTCTTAAACGTTGAACGCGTCCACCTTCTTGATCTACAGCAATCAAAATGTCAGGGCGAACTTGTCGCATATGATCGGTTAAAGCACGTACTTGTTGAGGTGATTCAATATTTCGAGCAAATAAAATCATTCCACCGACTTGCGGTGCTTGTAATAGTTCAATATCTTCTTGTGTAAGTTCTGTGCCAGCAATATCTAGCATCAATGCGCCGATCATATAGATTCCGTTTGAATTTTGATGTAAAAAACGATAGATAAATTGTGCAATGATTTGCTACATTTTGTCAGTACAGAATATGATAAAACTACATGATATTGATGATAAATACTTGTTGGTCACTTATTTAACACAGCCGATAAGTAGACACATTGGTTAAAAACGAATGAAATATGTTCATCTCGATTCGATCAGCGTGTAATAATTGCCATATCCAAGGAAGTACCAAAATTTTATGAAACTTCAAATGATAGCGTGTGCAGTTGCAATAGCGACTGGTGGATTATTTTTCTCTCATACTGTAAATGAGGCATTTGCAGCGACAGAGTCGCCAGTCGTTTCGACGGTAATTAAACCTTCACAAGAACAAGCATTGGTCGCACGCCAGTTAGCAACACTCGTTGATCGCCAACATTATTTAAATATGCGTTTAGATGCGGCAACATCTAATCGTATTTTGGATATGTATTTGGATAGTTTAGATCCAGATCATTCTTTATTTTTAAGCAGTGAAGTTGAAGACTATAAAAATAAATATGGCTCAAGTTTTGGTAGTGCTTTAAAAGCTGGGAACTTGACTGGACCATATGCCATTCATGCTCAATATCGTGAACGTTTAAAGCAGTTTTATAAGTACATGTTGGCAGAGTTGAAGAAGCCACAAAACTTAAATCAAAAAGATGTTTATCTTGAGATTGATCGTGAAAAAGCACCCTATTTCAAAACATCGGCAGAGCAACAAAATCATTGGCAGAAAATGCTAGTTTCACAGTTGATCAATTTGACGATCAGCAAAGAAGAAGAGCAAGCGAAGCAAAAGGCATTAAAGGCAAATCCTTCTCTTGCCAATGGTCAAGATTTGACGGGTCCAGAAGACCTCACGCCAGTTCAAACGCTCACTAAGCGTTATACACGTCAGTTAGAAAGAATAGGTCGTATAAAAAGTGATGATGTTTTAGATAAAACTCTAAATGCAATGTTGGCGACCTATGATCCACATAGCAATTACTATCCACCAATTGATGCAATGGAGTTGAATCGTCAAACAACTTTGCAGTTGGAGGGAATTGGTGTATCGATTCGTCCTGAACGTGGCAATGAAGATTACACCAAAATTGAAACCATCGTAGAAGGTGGACCAGCAAGTAAATCTGGTCAAGTCAAATCAGGCGATCGTATTATTGGCGTAGCCCAAGATGGCGAAAAAATGGTTGATGTTATAGGTTGGCCGAGTTCAGAGATTGTTGGTCTGATTCGTGGTAAACGTGGAACAAAAGTCGTTGTGCGCTTACTTGGTCCAGGCGCATCTATGAGTCAGGCTCGTAATGTTACTTTAGTGCGTGATGTCATCCAAGAAGAAGATGCAGGTGTTCGTTCACGTACCGTTGAAATCAATCGAGATGGCAAAAAGCATGTCTTTGGTGTCATAGAAATTCCATCATTCTATTTTGACTATCGTTCACGTCGGGCTGGTGCTGAATATCGCTCTGTGTCTGAAGATACTGCAAAAGCGTTTGAATCATTAAAAGCACAAAAAGTAGAAGGTGTGTTAGTCGATCTGCGTAATGATCCAGGTGGTTCTTTAGAAGAAGTTGCTCGTATGCTTGGACAAGTGATTAAATCTGGACCAGTGGTACAAATCAGAGATGGCAACGGTAATGTGAATGTCTTTGAAGATACTGATGGGGGCGAGCAAATTTATGCAGGACCTATGGCGGTTCTAGTTAACTTAGCATCTGCATCTGCAAGTGAAATTTACTCTGCAGCGATCCAAGATTATGAGCGCGGTATCATTATTGGTAGTACTACCACAGGTAAAGGTACAGCCCAAGTTCAACTAGATTCTTTGGCACATGGTCAGGCGACCTTAACACAGCGTAAGTTTTATCGCGTTACAGGTGGAAGTACTCAAAATAAAGGCGTGATTCCTGATATTAAATTGGTCGATATTTATAACGATGAATTTGGTGAGCGTAAAGCTAAGAATGCCTTAAAGTGGGATACCATTCCTACTGCGCCATTTAAACGTGAAGGTTCAGTCCAACCGTATACAGTCAAGTTAACTCAGTTATCTCAGCAACGTGTAGCACTTGATCCGCAGTTTAAGTATTTAGAAGAGCGTAAAGCAATTTCACAAAAAACGGCTGATCAAAAGAAAGTAGTATTGGATATTGATCAACGTCGAGCTGAATTGATAGATCTTGAGAAGCAAACTTTAGATGCAGAAAACCAACGTCGTAAAGCGACTGGACAGGCTCCTTATGCAAATTGGGAAAGTTATCAAGCTTCAATTGATGCTTTGGTTGAGTCACGTGCAAAAATGAAAGCTCATCTTCGTCCATCGCTACCTGAGGAAGAAACTTTTATTACTGAAGCTGCAAATGTTTTATTGGATTATGCAAAACTGCAAGGTCGATAATATTTAAATGTCATAGAAAGAAGCCCTGATCATCAGGGCTTCTTTTGTATTATTCGGCAGCTTTATTATTATTTACCCGAATCCAGATCTGGCTGCGTCCCAATACAGAAACCCCGACATAGCCCCGTAGATGTAGGCGTTGTCCATTTGAGCTGAGTTTTGCTGCCAGGCTATATACACGGCCAGTATTGGGGTCGAGAATTCGTCCACCTGTATAGGTGAGGTCTCTCTTGTGCTTAAGCTTGGTAATTACATTTAAACCGACAATCGGTTTGTTGGTATAAGGGGCAGGGCAGCCCGTACAGAACTCTTTCGGTGTGTAACCTGTACGTGGGGTGATTTTGGTTATTTTGCCTGTATAGGTGCCATCCGCTTCCTGGGTAATTTCGACCTGGCCTTTAGGTGCACCCGTAAGGTCATCAATACTTTGCCAAATACCCGTAATATCTTGAGCAAAGGTCAGTTGGCCAAGACCAAATAACACAAAAAAGGTAATGAGTTTTGAGTACATGTTTAAGCCTCCTTGCTGCCTATCATTGTTTTTCTATTATTTCGGATTTCTAATAATAGATTCAATCATTATTTTACAATTGTTAATTATTTTAATATTTGAAATTTCAATGATTTTTTACTAGAAATAAAAAAGCCTCATGATAATTAAATGATCATTAATGAGGCTTTTTTAGTGCTGAACCGTAGTCTTAAATAAGTTGTAGTATGGGACTAGATGCTCGATATTCTTCAAAATTTAATCATTGCGGATCCAAATTTGATTACGACCAAGAGCAGAAACACCGAGGTATCCACGTAAGTGTAATCGTTTTCCATTTGAACTTAATTTCGCTTTCATACTGTAAATCTTGCCCGTATTTGGATCAAGAATACGACCATTGGTATAGTTCAAACCTTCACCATGCTTTAAACCTGTTACCACATCCATACCTAAAATAGGTTTGTTGGTATATGGCGCTGGACAATTTACACAAGTTTCCTTAGGTGTATATCCTGCACGAGGCGTAAGTTTGATGACTTTTCCTGAATATGTGCCATTCGCTTCTTCACGAATTTCAATCAATGCTTTAGGTGCGCCAGTTTTGTCATCTATACTTTGCCAAATTCCTGTAATGTCATTTGCAAATGAAAAACTGCTGATCACTGATAAAAATAATGCACCTATAAGTTGTTTGCCCATCATTAAAAATCCTTTTAACGTTTGATATTCTATTATGTAGGATTTGTGGCAACTAGTTCAATCTTTATGTGATATTTGCGGCAAATTTTAAGATAAAGACAAGATAAATGTAGGCAGCCAAATCGCTGTAAATACACCGTTTACAGCCATACCAAAAGCAGCATAGCGTCCAGTGACAGGACCACGTTGCCAAGCTTGTGCTGTACCAATCGCATGTGCAGCTAAACCTAAAGCCAAACCTGATGCACGCTCATCATGAATATGCTTCAGAATCCATGGAGAAAATGCAGCACCAATCACGCCAGATAAAATTACAATCAAGGTCACCATCATTAAAGGAGCATGCAGTAAGGTTGCAATATTTAATGCGATAGGCGTGGTGACTGCACGAGTTGCAAAAGCCAAGATTGTCGGTTCAGACATATGCAAAAGATATGCAAGTCCCATTGGTAAAGCGACCGCACTGATACTGGCAAAACATAAAATACCGAGCATAGACTTGAGGGGTAAATCATCATAGCGCATTGCAGCCAATGGAATTGCTAATGCAACGGTGACATAACCTAGTAAATGATTAAAAACATCATTCACACTTTTCATGTATTGCTCGTAGGGGATTCCTAAGACAGCCAGAAAACCAATCACGATAAACATCGCAAAGACAATCAGTGGAATTTGTGGCATACGTTTATTCAGTGGTTTGGCGATCAGATAGCTAACTAACGTGATTATAAAGCCATAAATAATCATGAACATATTTAGAGACTCCTATAACCAGCGTTTTGCCATTTTTGCGTAAATCCACAATGGCAATAAAGTACTGAGAGTTAATACAAACAAAAACATTGGAATTTCTTTGCCCAAATGTACCAACATAATTAATGAACCAGCACAAATGGGAAGAAAGGCGAAAGCACTCTCTTTCATAATTTTGTTATTGGTATCAATGAGACGATTCGAGATTTTTCTGAAACGTCTCCATATTAATAATGTGACCAATAAACCTATAAGACCTACTAAATTACCTAATTCAGGATGGTGAAAGACTTTGGTAATTGCAACAGCACCTTCACGAAACACAATAATTAACAGGATCGTGCAAAACCAAGCTGTCCAATCTATATCTTTCATTTCTCTTAAACTCGTATCTATATTCTCAAGGTCGCTGTTAATGCGATATGGTGGTGTCATTTAGCTCGAACTCTTCCAATGGTCGTTGGAAAAGAGTCGCTTTTTGTCCCAGAATTTCATCGAATGGCAAATGAGCTTGTTTAATCAGCTGCTCAAGTTTATTAGGTGCCATACAGACGGTTAATTGTAAATTACCTTGTTCATCATAATGTTCAGATTGAATAACATTTAGCGTGTATAGCTGAGTGCGTAGTTTACCGTAGGCAGGTTTAAGAACTAAATCGAAGTGTTGTAACTGTCCCATAAGGCATTGTTGAACAGCTTGACTCAATAATTCAAGTCCCTGTCCTGAATGAGCTGAGACATAAACTCGATCTGGAACATCGGGGGCTTTGTAGATGATTTTTGCTGCATCACCACTGAGATCAATTTTATTATAGACATGCAAAATAGGGGCATCTGCTCCGATTTCTTTTAACACGCTTTCAACGGCTTCAATTTGTTCATCCATATTGGGACTATTGCTATCAATAACATGTAATAGCAATGTTGCTTCTAAAGTTTCTTCTAAGGTTGCTTTGAAAGATTCAACTAAGTCGTGTTGAAGATTGCGGACAAAACCAACTGTATCAGCTAAAACAACGGTACCGATACCATCCCATTCTAAACGTCTTAAAGTTGGGTCTAAGGTTGCAAATAATTGATCTGCTGCATAGACATCACTTTTTGCCAAGATGTTAAATAAAGTTGATTTTCCAGCATTGGTATAACCGACTAAAGAAATGGTCGGTATCGCCGCTTTCTGACGTGCCGCACGACCTTGTAATCGAGTCTGTTGTACTTTAACTAACTTGTCTTTGAGTTGAGTTATTCGAACACGAATCAGACGACGATCTGTTTCTAATTGTGATTCACCTGGACCTCTAAGACCAATACCACCTTTTTGTTGTTCTAAATTTCCAGTGAAACCGCGAATTAAGCGAGTGGATAAGTGTTTGAGTTGTGCAAGTTCAACTTGAAGTTTACCTTCGTGTGTACGGGCACGTAAGGCGAAAATATCTAAAATAAGTCCAGTGCGATCAATTACACGACATTTCAGGATGCGTTCCAAATTCCTTTCTTGAGCAGGAGAGAGCGAATGGTCAAAAATGACTAACTCAGCTTCTAATTCTTGTACCAACTCAGCAATTTCATCTACCTTACCAGAACCAATAAAGAATTTAGGATCTGGTTTATTTCTTTGTACAGAAATATGTTCAAGAATTTCTGCACCTGCGGACTGTGCGAGCAATTGGAACTCTTCAGCATCAAGGTCATCGAGCATTTGAACAGAGATACTAACTAAAACTGCTCGCTCACCACTTTGTCGCTGTGTAATATTTTCCACGCTGTATCTTATCCTAGGTATTGAACTCCTATTCTAGAATAAACTTCAACGAAAGGGCAAAAAGTTAGACTGTTTATATGAGATTGCGACGTAATAGCTCAATAAAACCAATCAGGGTGCCCATATATAGAATTGACCAACCTAGAAACATTTTAAGAGCGTATCTATAAGAAATTTTAACGTCTTCGTGGTGAGTGCTCATTTCGGGAGTCATAATCTTACCTTTTGATCAGTTATTTCGATTTACTTATGATAATTAATCTGTTTATTCATTTAAAATTGAAAAAAATTATCTCCACGTTCGCTTTTTGTCATCAATGAAACTTTTATCCAAAGATATTTGCGTGATATAACAAGTTAATAACATGCAGACTTGCATACGGTTTTAGTGATTTATGACTCAAGAAACATCAGCAGTTACTGGTACACCTTTAAATTTGTTATCAAAATTTAGTTTATACAGTAGAAAATTGGCTTCGGGCTTAGAAACGATTGGTGAAGGTTTTTATCTCATTTATCGTCACGGCTTATATAAAGATCCTAATAACCCTGTTAACACACGTTATGTACAGTATTTTTGTCGACGTTTATGCGAGGTTTTCAATATTGAGGTACAAGTTCATGGAACTATTCCTCGGGAGCCAGCGCTTTGGGTGAGCAATCATATCTCATGGTTAGATGTAGCGGTGCTTGGTTCAGGTGCTCGCATTTTCTTTTTGGCAAAAGCTGAAGTTGAGAAATGGCCAATTTTAGGCAATCTTGCAAAGGGCGGTGGAACACTTTTTATTAAACGTGGTTCAGGTGATTCTCTCCGAATTAAAGAACAGATCACTGAGTTTTTGAAAAAAGATATTCCTGTTCTTTTTTTCCCAGAAGCCACCACGACAGATGGTCGTAAAGTCAAAAAAGTTCATGGTCGATTATTGGGGGCAGCGATTGAAGCTCAGCGCCCTGTGCAGATTTGCGTGATTTGCTATGTCAACCAACAAGGTGAATTGGACATGATCGCACCTTTTATTGGTGAAATGTCTTTTGCAGAGCATGTACAAAGAGTTTTGGAAATGCCTCAAGTTACGGCTCACTTACTAACTTTACCTGCAATTCCTGTAACTGGGCATACAGTCGATACACTGACCAAAGAAGTTGATCAAAAGATGAGAGAGGGACTTGCTGAGTTACATCGTAAGGTATTAAAAGTGATGCCTGACAGCGATGTTACATAAAGCCTTCTATAGGTAGCCATGACAGGAATTTTACACCAGCTTTTTGCCACCATTTCATTCGAGGCTCTTTAGTGTGATTAATCATGCCGTCGTTGGTTTGACGTTGCCAATTAATTTTTTTGTTGGCATCGAGCACCAGTTTATATGCATACTTGCTTAAGTTTTGATCCATCGTATTATGAACAGCTTGGGCTAGAGGTGGGCTATTTAATAAAACCCCGATTTCTGTATTGAGATAAGCTGAGCGTGGATCGAAATTAAAGGAGCCAATAAATACCTGTTTTTCATCTAAAGCCATCAGTTTGGCATGTAAACTTGAACGGCTTAAACCTTTCATATTGACCTTGGCTTTTTTTGCCAAATCATCGGTATGCTTATCCAAATCTTCTTTGTCTAAAGCTGGCACAAATTCATAAAGTTGAACGCCGTCTTCAAGCAATCTCTGACGATACTTACCATAAAAAGCGTGTACTACAGCGACATCATTGGCTTTAAAAGAGTTCGTTAGAACTCTAACCTTGACACCACTTTGCGCTAAGTCGCCTAATGTCTTCGCACCCTTTTTTTCTGGAACGAAATAAGCAGAGATCAAGTCGATATTTTTTTCAGGTTTTTCTAGGTGATTGATCAGCTGAAAGTTTAAATGTTCATGCTTTTTTGCTTTTGATTTCACTTTGTCAGGAGAGTCTTTTACTACTTCAGCTTTAACCCAGTCTAATGCAATCTCGCGGTTCATTAGTGACTTGATCGCGGTGGATTCGCTGGTTAAATCAAGATAATTCTGCACTGTTGATTTTTTATAGTGATCATCTAATTGTTGTTTTAAGCTTTCGTAGCTTAAGCGATGTGATTTGGGATTGACGATTTCTCTAACATCATAAGCATATTCATGATTCCAGTAATCATCAAAAGATTGGGAAATATCATTGACTGCCGTACCGAAAAGCATCACATCAACATCAGAGAACTGATAACTATCACTAACATTGTAGTACTGATTTGTCATATTTCGACCACCGATCAGGGCAACTTGATGGTCTGTAATAAAGCTCTTATTGTGCATCCGACGGTTAATACGTTTTAAGTCAAAAATCATATCTAAGGCACGATATTTGCGAAAACGATATGGATTAAATAATTTAATTTGAATATTAGGATGCTGTGCTAAGGCGAGGAAAATCCCTTCAGTTTGTTTGGCATTATTATCATCAATCAATAAGCGTACTTTGACGCCGCGATCCGCTGCTCGAATCAGTGCATGTAAGGCGAGTGCACCGACTTTGTCATTATCCCAAATATAATATTGAAGATCTAAAGTTTTTTCAGCTTTATCAATTAAACTTAGACGAGCCGCCAATGCTTCTAAAGGTTCAAAAAGAACATGATACCCAGTCAAATTTGGGTTTTGTTGCTGTAAAGGCTCGATGATTTGAGCTAAAGTGGTTCCTGAAGTGTCAATAGGTTCTACGGCAACTGAAGCTGTAGGCAAGGTTTTATGTTCAGGTAAGGTGCTACAGCCACTAACACCGATCGCAATACTGCAATAAATCGCAAGCATAGTTTTATTGTAAGTAGTTGTACTTATATGTGTATGCTGACTATTTATCTGAGAAAATTGCGTCATAATTATTACTGATTAAATGTTGTGCTTGAGTATAGCATTTCATCAAAAAAGATAAATATAAGCATGCTGTCCTTGGGTGAGGTTGATGAAGTCTGTAATGTATAGTTCAGATACAGTTATTATTATTTTCTATGCTATTTTTGCACTTCTAGCACTTTGGGGATTAATTCAAGCTTGGATTCATCAATCTCGGACTGAAACCATACATCCTTTTAAAGCATTTATTCATTTATTAGCCTTTTATTTATCCTATTTGTTAATTCCGCTTTGGTTTTTTAGCTTATATGCAGGTTGGTCTGACTATTATAGTTTGCACCAAAGTACTTTCGTATTTTTATTGAGTAGTTTGTTAATCTACGCTCGATTTATTGAACCTCATATTGTTCAAGTGAAGCACCATCAATATCGGTTGCACCCAGACTGTGAATTTACTAAGCCTATAAAATTGGCAGTTGTTGCCGATATGCATGTTGGATTATTTTCAGGACATGAACGCCAATTAAAAACCATCGTCAAAAAACTGAATCAGCAACAACCAGACCTTGTTGTCGTTGCAGGTGATTGGACTTATGAGCCTGAAAATAGATTGGTTCAAGAGTTAGCAATTTTGCGTGAAATCCATGCGCCAGTTTATTCAGTACCTGGTAATCATGATGAGCAATATCCTGGGCCACCGATTCAAGCGTTGTTGAAACAAGCATTAGAACACAATGATGTTATAGATATAGAGGGGAAGATTGTTGAGTTTGACGAGTTTCGATTGATTGGTGTTGGAGATCTCTGGGCTGGTAAAGCGAACATGCGATACATGCCTGAATTACCACAGGATAAACCATGGCTAATACTGTCTCATAACCCTGATACCGTGGATATGGTTCCAGAATTGCCTACACGACCTTTGATGGTTTCTGGTCATACTCATGGTGGGCAAATTGAGTTGCCGTGGATTACTAATTATATTATGAAGCGAGTCTCGATTTTAGGGCATAAAAAGGGATTCTATACCCATGAACATGCTGATGTATTTGTGACCGTAGGTACAGGTATGGTTGGTGTACCATTTCGATTCAGAGTTCCACCGACAATAGATATCATTGAGCTAAAATAAAAAAGCCAACATTAGAGTTGGCTTTTCTCAGTAAGTTTTAATTTAAGGAATAATAATAATCGCTACACGACGATTACTAGCTCGATTTTCATCTGATGTGTTAGGTACGAAAGGTTGATTTGAACCACGACCAATCACATTTAAATTTGTTTGCTTAAAGCCTTCGTTCAAGAAAATTCCTGCAACACTTTGAGCTCGCTCTTCAGAAAGCTTCTGATTGTATTCAGGGTTTCCAATATCATCTGTATGACCCACGATTTTCAGTTTTTGTAGATCATACTTGTTAAGTTGTTTGGCCAAGCGAACAATTTCTTTGCTATTCTCAGGTTTAATATCTGATTTATTAAAATCAAAAAGTAATCGTTCAGGTAATCCTAAGCTCCAGCCTTCTTCTGTCAGCACAAAGCCTTCTTTTTTTAACATTTTGACCTGACGATACTTCAATGGACCAAAACTCAAGCAGCCAGCCAATGTTAGGCAGAGTAACGCTATAAATGAAATTTTAATGGTTTGAGCGCGCATAACATGTCCTAAATTTCTGGTTTATATAAAAACCAATGAGGGATTAAATTTTTAGCTTTATACATCGCTTGATCTGCTTGCATTACCAAATCTTCTGGATTCTCTGCATACTGGGAGAAAGCGATACCTAAGCTAAAACCAAAGTGAATAATTTCACCGTTAAAATCTAAAGGTTCCGTACAACTTGCGAGTAAACCTTCAGCAATCGCTTCGAGATGATCAGCGTGATGAATTGAATGCAAAATAATTGCAAACTCATCACCACCTAAGCGAGCAATAAAATCTTCTTGTCTGACAGATTGTTTTAAACGTAGAGCCATTTCTCTTAAAACAGCATCACCTGCTAAGTGCCCATAACGATCATTGATCACTTTAAACTTATTGTTATCAATAAAAATTAAAGCAGAATTTTCTCTATAATTTGCGTTTTCAAAGATATTCAATAATTCCTCATAGAAAAAATGACGATTAGGCAGTGTCGTAAGTTGATCATGATGAGCTTTGAAGGATAACTGCCTGTTTTCTTTCTGTAGGTTCGTATTCCAAATTTGAATTTCCTCTAAGAGCTCATTAAATACATTGTTCAAATTTTGGAATTCTTTAATGTGATTATTAGGAAATCTTAAGTTATAAGCTTTTTGATCACTGACTAGCTGAGCAATATGTGTAAGTGGTTTGATTGCTTGCATAATTTGACGATAAGTTAAATTAACTGACCAAAGTAATGCAATCACAATAAAAAACATTGAAATGGCTAAACCAATAATAATCGTCTTTAAAAAGTGAACAATATTTTCTGAGCTACCATAAAGTACCAATTCTCCGACCTTTTTTTGGTGGTGGAAAATCATCAGTTTAATTGGATCATGCAGGAACCATTCATCCAGCATTTTTTGTAAAAAGGACGTGCTTGCTATTTTTTTTGTACTTTCTGCTAACAATTGTTGTTGTGGATCATAAACATGAATACTGCGTATGGCGTGTTCGGTTGTGTAATCCTTTAAAATTTGATCAATTGCCCCTTTATCCTTAAACACGACTGCTGGTTGAATCCGTTCAATAACAGTTTGGCTTAACAACTGCAGATTTTGTTTGGCGTAGGTTTCCATTGTAAACATAGAAATCGTAGCGAAAGTACATGAGCAAATCACAAAAGTAATAGCAAAAATAGTAAATTGAGATTTACGGAATAATGCATGTAATGAAGTAGATTGATATAAATTTGAAATCACTTTAACTACTCCGTGTTCTTCGCCAAGATTAAGACTCGAGGGTCGATGTGAACCTTGGAATAACTTAATGCATCCAAATTAACTTTAAACGTAGGAAATGATTTTCTATTGTAAAGACAAAAAATACTGCCTATTTCACAAGCAGGATTATTGGTACTCAGTGAAAGTAAATAGCGAGATGGATAAGACTGAATTAAAGATTGTTGTTGTTGAGGTGAGGTATTTGAAAAATACGCCACATGACATTCTGTTCTAGGAAATTCTTTTGTATTAACAGATTGAACCTGATAGTCGTAAGTGAGCAGCTTAATACTCGTTTGAAATTGATTGGCTGCTTCTGGATTATCTAAAACACAAATCACGGGTTTAGATGTGTTCGGCCATTTAGTATAACTTAATATAGTTAACGTCAGTTCATAAAAGGTATGATTTGAAAGGGCGTAACTGAGCTGACCTATAGTTATTGAAACTATAAGCAATATAAATTGAGCCGTTGCATGCAAAAACCGTACTTTCAATCAAAAAAAACCAAAAATGTGAACCAAGAGGCGCATTCTACTGGAGTTAATTGTTTAAAAAAAGTTCTTAATACTAAATCTAAATGATAAAAAATTACTATTCAGTCTAAAAAGTGTTCTGTTGAAAAAGTTTTTTTTGGAAAGGTATTGCAACCATACTGAAATGCTGTAGAATGCACATCCATCGGCGGTGATGAGGATAAAA
>NZ_MELG01000039.1:0-14838 GCF_001767535.1 Acinetobacter sp. GWC1_38_13
GGCCAAATCGCATGGATTGGCATATCTAGTCCGTTGGTGGTATCACTAAACTCCAAACGAACCAAACTTTGTTTAGCAAAATGCTCATGGACGATGGACAACGGAAAATTACCCCAGCCGAGTCCTTGCTCTACCATCCCAATCGCCATCAATAAATTATCCGTATGCCAGTAGGCATCTGAGACCAAAATACGAGGGTCGGGGAGAGGATAATTTTTACTTGCCACAATAATTTGTCGAAGCTCAGATAACATCGTCAGTTCATTTTTATGTTGTGCCCGAAGCTGTTGTGCTTCTTTAGGGGATATCGCAGCAACAAATTTTTCAACACCCAATAAGCGGAAGCGTTCATTGGTATCAATCGTAGATGAACTATAAGCAACATACAGATCGATTTCATTATTTCTAAGGCGTGCTTTGAGTTCTTGCTGTGCTGCGCAGTGCATTTCGATATTTAACAGCGGATAGCGATGCGTTAAATCTTCGATGCCTGCCAATACAATTTTTTGATTAATATCAGCCGCAACACCAATTTTAAGATTTGTTTCCAATCCCATAGAAAGCTCGGTGAGATGCATTTCAAGTTGACGCAATTTGGTCACAATTAATCGTGCATGTGGTTCAATAGATAGGGCAATCTCGGTAGGTTCTAAATGATTTTTGCTACGTTCAAATAATTTTAAATTCAATTCTGCTTCTAAATTCGCAATGGCCATACTCACAGCCGAAGGAACTCGATTTAAAGCACGTGCTGCAGCAGAGAAATTGCCTCGATCAATCACTTCAAGAATTAATTCCAGCTGTTCACTATTCATATTTATCTCTGCCTTGCTTGTCAGTAAAACTGATCACGATTAACTTTTTTTATCAGAAAGAGCGCGTAAAATCCACGTTTTGTTGATTTTGAGGTGCTGTCATGCAAGGAATGAAAAGAAGAGTGACCTATGTATTTTTCTATGAAGTACTCAGTTTTTTGATTTGTGCGATGATTTTGGCTGTACTTTCAGGCTCAACAATCAGTCACACTGGACCTTTGTCATTATTAATTGCGGTGATCGCTGTCAGCGTAAATTTCTTTTACAACTATGCCTTTGAATGGTGGGAAAAACGACAGCATTCTAAGACACGAACCATTTTTAGACGTGTCGTGCATGCTATCGGTTTTCAAGCAGTCTTAGTCACTATTTTGATTCCATTGATTGCTTGGTGGATGCAAATCAGTTTAGTCAAAGCCTTTTTATTAGATTTTAGTTTGATGATCATCATTCCGTGTTATACCTTTGTTTATAATTACCTTTTTGATCATTTATTTGGTTTGCCAAGTCACTTGCTTGAAACTAAACCATTGCCTTCAACGACTAAGCTTTAATTTAAATCAAAGCCAATTCCCGCAATCATGATTGCAAATAAATATGGGGACTTATAAAAGCCCCCATGTTTTTATCTATGATATTAAGCAATGTATATTTTTATAAGCGAATCCATGTCATAGCACGAAAGCTATTATTACTTGGATGTTTGGCACTGATATTTAGCATTTTACCAGTTTTGCTTAAACGTCCTTGAATACTGTATTTATGACCATCATAAGGGTTGATCCAGACACCTTGACCAAATTCCTCATCTTGATTGAGTTTTTTGAGCTTAGTTAATACTTCCATACCGATGATAGGCTGATCTTTCAACGCACCTGTACATTTTGTGCAAGTAGTCGGAGCGACTTCTTTAGCGGAGGGATACATTTTGACGATGACAGCACTGTATTGTTCTGTTTTAGAATTGCGTCGAATCACAATATCTGACACATAAGAACCAGTGCGTTCATCGACAACTTTCCATGTACCAATTAGAGGATCAAAAGGGCTTGCTTGAATATGAAAAGCAGTACTGAGTCCGAGGAGTAACGCAAAGCTGCGAATTAAAGAAATAATCATAAGTCGTTTTTACATCAAGATGAGGTGTAGAAATAGCGAAATGAAACAACAACTTATTATATTATTTAAAAGTATAGAAAAACATCATAAATCAGGGAACTTGGCAGTTCCCTGTAATTATTTTAGATCATATGGTAAAGGCGTTCTTTCGGGAACACGGCTGTAAATGTAGAGCCTTCATTTTCTTTAGAGGTGATTTCGAGATGCGCACCATGCTGCATCAGCACATGCTTAACGATCGCTAGGCCTAGACCTGTGCCGCCTGTTTGACGACTACGAGCGCTATCAACCCGATAAAAACGCTCCGTGAGACGAGGGAGGTGTTTAGGGTTGATCCCAATACCATTGTCTTGGACAGAAAAATAGGCATGATCACCATCTTCGTGCCAACCAATGGTAATAATTCCACCTTTGGGGGTGTATTTAATGGCATTAGTAATTAAGTTGCTGAAAGCACTAGCAATTTCCATGTCTGAACCAATCAGATCACAGTGGCTATCAATATCTAAATTAAGTGTATGACCATAGTCGAGATTGTAGGCACGTGCATCATCAAATAATTGATTCATCAGATTTGCCATATCAATAATCTGATTTTTAGCGACTTTTTTATTATTCTCTAAATTGGATAATAGTAATAAATCATTGACCAAAGCATTCATACGCTTGGTTTGCGACTGCATCTGGGTAAAAGCACGTTTCCAACGTGGGGTAATATCATCTTGATCGGTAAAGGTTTCAAGGTATCCGCTCAATACCGTCAGTGGCGTGCGTAGCTCGTGGGAAATATTATCCACGAAATCTTTACGCATCTGTTCAAGATTATGCATACGAGTAATGTCATGTGCAACCAAGAGACGGCTTTCCCCACCAAAACGTGTGATTTTAACTTGTACATAACGCTCTTCGTCCATCTGTGCTTGAAGACGAATTCCATCTGGCGCTTGATCACTATTTTTGAAATATTCAATGAAATTGGGTTGACGCAAAATAGAGAGTAAATTGCGACCACGATCTAAAGGATTAATTCCCAATAACTTTTCAGCAGCAGGGTTCCACCATTCAATCTGATGCTGATCATCGATTAAAACCACCGCTTCAGCTAATGCAACTAATGATGACTGAGCACGATCTATTAATCCCACCATCTCCGCTTGTACGATTCGTTCTTGGCGTTGTGCGCGGTAGACATTAAATAATAGTGCGCCCCAAATGCCATTTAAATTAGGTGGCATATCGTAGGGACGGTTTGAAATCCAATCATTGACTAGATAAAGCGAGCGGAGCTGCAAAAGAAAAAAAACAACAAAGGCAACAAAGATACAGCTCCAAAAGTATCCAACCCCAAATCCAATTAAGCTTGCAATCAATAAGAAAAACATCAACAGTCTTAAATCTTGTTTTGCAAACGTCCACAAACTGCTGTAACGAAATTGTTGGTGCTCACGTGCCAGTTCAGGGACGGGATAAGGTTCATACATAAAGGGTTTTAACCTGCTGCTAAGTCAGCTCGTGTAGAAAAACGATAACCAGTGCCACGTACCGTTTGAACAAAACGATCAACACCAAATGGTTCTAACACTTTGCGCAAACGACGAATATGTACATCAATAGTACGGTCTTCGATATATACATTGCCGCCCCAAACTTGGTCAAGTAATTGAGCACGTGTATATGCACGTTCAGGGTGAGTCATAAAGAAAGCAAGCAAACGATATTCAGTCGGCCCCATCTCGAGGATGCTGTTTCCAAAACTCACACGCTGGCTGACAGGATCAAGCATTAAGCCATTGGCATCAATAACTTTTTCACCGCTCAAAGCATTGGCACGACGTAACACGGCTTTAATACGTGAAACCAGTTCACGCGTCGAAAATGGTTTGGTCATGTAGTCATCAGCACCAGCATCAAGACCTTGAACTTTATGGTCTTCTTCACCGCGTGCAGTCAACATGATCACAGGAATTTCTGCTAAGTTTTCATCGCGTTTTAGGCGACGGCACAAATCGACACCACTCACACCACCCGGTAGCATCCAATCCAGCAAAATAAGAGCAGGACGCTGGTCAACAATAATCTGATGCGCTTGTTTAGCATCTTCCGCTTGCAAACATTGGAAGCCTGCCATATCCAAAGATGTATGGATCATTTCGCGGATCGGTAGTTCATCATCGACAATTAAAATATAGTCATCTTTCACAGCGCAATACCCTTAATATCTGTAACGGTGAACCGTTTTGTTGTTATGACAGGCTTATTACAAAGATTAATTATGACAATATCATTGCAAAAGAGTTAATAAAGTCGAATTTAGCAATAAATTGTGACAATTGTGGGGCAGAGCAATGACCAAATGATGACAGGTTGCTGATTAATAAATCAAATGAATTCATTTGTTTAATCTAATCATCATTTAAGTATATGCTTTGTAACAAAACTGTAAAATGATTTTAATTTTTTTGTGATGTGGTTTCGATAAAGGATAAAAACACAGCACAGCAGGCTGCAAGAACTTCATCAAGTGGTTGTTTGAAGCCTTCAGAGACCCAACGAATAATAATATGGGTCACGTATCCATTCAGCCCTGTTGCCATTAATGACACTTCATCATTGCCTTGAGGGGCATTCGGCATCGTGATCATGACGAAAGCCTGAATAATGCGGTCAAATTGCGTTAATGTTTCTTGAATGGTGGCTTGGTTATGTAAGTCTTGAACGAGCATGGCATCAATGTAAATGATACGTGCCATACGCGGATCATCTTTAATCGCAGTGAGCAATGCAGATAAACCCGCAGTCACCATGTTTTTAGGTTCAGGGGCAGCCATGATGACCGCTTGGGTCAAGCAAGTTTGCATTTTCCCAATCATTTTTAAGAAAACGGTTTGGAATAATTCTTCACTTTTCTTAAAAGATTCATAGAAATAGCGTTCAGTAAGTTTTGCCTCATTACAGACATCTTTCACAGTGACAGAGAAAAAACCTTGTGTCCCGTAAGTGGCGATACCCGCCTCAATCAGTTTCTCCCGGCGCGCTTCTTTACGCTCACTCAAAGACAGCCCTTTGAATTGGCGTTCTTTCGCGTCAACATTCTTTTTTTTACGTGTCGCCTGATCTTGAGTCGTCATTAGAAAAACCGTTCCCTAAAAAATCTTTAAATCGTGTGGCTCGGACGAGTTTGCATTGAATTACTGTCATTTCAGATCAAAAATCATGAGGATGACCATCCATACCACAACTTGCAAAAGGTAGATAAAATTATTCCCCATGTTAAATTTTATAACGAAGTTTGGGGAAACATCTTAGCCCTAACACTCTCGACAATAACATTTTTTACTAATTGTCGATTCTTTATGCGGCTCTAGCATAACTAAATTCCACACAATATGCTTTGTCTCGTTCCAAGATCTTAGGTCATGAAATGTAAATAGACCTAATATGACAAGCAATATGTTGATTCTTGCCATTTGTCTTAAAGTGATATTGTACTATATTGACAATATGTATTGTCAAAATTATATTGGTTATAACTCAAACTGCACATGATCTACTCAAATGTGTGCAATTCATTCGCAATACAAAGGATAGGCAATGAAAAATTTTAAAAATAAAGTCGCAGCGATCACAGGTGCAGGTTCTGGGATTGGACAACAACTGGCAGTTTTATTGGCTAAACAAGGTTGTCACTTGTCATTGAGCGATATCAATGAAAAAGGCTTAGCACAAACTGTTGAGCTTGTGAAAGATAATCCAATTACAGTTACAACCAAAGTGCTTGATGTTTCTGATCGCGAAGCGGTAAAACAATGGGCACAAGAAACAGTTCAAGATCATGGTTGTGTCAATATGATCTTTAACAATGCAGGAGTTGCATTGGGTTCTACCGTTGAAGGTGCAAGCTACGAAGATTTAGAGTGGATCGTCGGAATTAACTTCTGGGGTGTGGTGTATGGAACAAAAGAATTCCTTCCATTCATCAAACAAACTAAAGATGGTCACATCATCAATATCTCAAGTATTTTTGGTTTGACATCACAACCAACTCAATCTGCTTATAACGCAACAAAATTTGCGGTACGCGGTTTCACAGAGTCATTACGCCAAGAACTTGATATTGAAAAGAGCGGTGTAAGTTCACTTTGCGTACACCCAGGTGGTATTCGTACCAATATTGCCAAAGCTGCAAAAATGAACGACAGCTTAAAGAGCCTAGGTATGGATCCAGGCAAATCAATCAAGCAGTTTGATAAATTCTTGCGTACACCACCAGAAGAAGCTGCACGTCAAATTTTAAATGCGGTATTAAAAGATAAACGCCGTTTGTTGATTGGAACAGATGCTCGAATTTTAGATTCTTTCCAACGTCTATTCCCTACGGGCTATCAACGTATTGCAGCTTTTGCAACTAAGATGCTTTAAGCTTTATATGCTTGATCAAAAAGCCATTCAGATTTGAATGGCTTTTTTATTTATTAGATGAGTCGTTTAATATCACGTTTTTTCCAGACAAATTGATAATAACTTGCTTGGAAAATACATAGACATACAAAGGCGAGCGCGTAAGCCGTCCAAATACCATTTAAGCCCCACATAGAACTAAACCAATAAGCACAAGGCACTTCGATCAGAAGGATGGTCAAAATATTGATCATCATTGGGACATTGACTGTACCACTGGCACGCATGATTGAAGCAAAGATAGCGCTTGCACCAAAAAACAAAATTGACCATAGCACAATAAATAATAGCTGTTGCCCTAATACCACCACACTGTGATCGGTGATAAAAAGCGCCATTAAATACTTAGAAAATAGATAAGCCAAAGTGATGAGTGTTCCTGTAAACAAGATATTCATGCCTAAGGCAGTCCGTGTCACTTTTGCCAATAAGTCGGATTTTCCAGCCCCAATTGCTTGCGCGGCAAAGATTGATGCCGCTATGGAGATCGACATAGCTGGAAACTGAATGTAGTTCAGAACTTGATTGACTGCACCATATGCCGCAGTTGCGTGTGCGCCATAACGATTAACTAAGCCAATAATCACTAAGCCAGCCAAAGACGTGGTGACCATTTGTACGCCTGTCGGAATACCCAGTTTTAAAATTAACTTACTTAAACTTGGATCGTGACGAATACTTCGAAGCAGTTGACGATCAATTTTAAGAGGATGATTTTTATAATTTAAGTAGAAAGCTAGAAAAATGAGTACAGCCGCATAACCCATGATGGTGGCAACTGCAGGTGCGATAATGCCTAATTCAGGAAAACCAAAATAGCCTTTTAATAAAACAGGTGTAACCACCAAGCCAATTAAACTGGTTAAACTCAAGGCAATTAGCGGTGTCACGCTATCGCCAACACCCCGTAAAATCGAGGTATAAATAATATAAACAAATAATAACGGGCTACCCACCAGCATCCATTGAACGTAGGGTAATGATAGATGCATGACTTTAGGGTCGGTGCCCAACACATTTAAAATCTGCTCAGCAAATACCAGACCTAAAATGGCAATCAAGGTGCCCCCAATCAGGGTAATAAATAATGTTGAGCCGATGACACAGCGAACCTTTTCAAGATTTTGTGCTCCCCATGCTTGCCCAACTAATACGGTAGTGCCTGCTGAAATTCCAATCACAAAAGCCAAGAGAAAAAACAGGATAGGGAAAAATACAGAAACGGCTGCAATCGCATCCACGCCCATCATCTGACCGACAAAAATCGTATTAATCGTACCTGAAAGATTCTGCAAAATATTTGTGGCGATTAGCGGGACAAGAAAAACAAAAAAGGTTTTCCAGAGATTGGGTTGCATCACCAACGTTTGGCGTGGCGTCATTTAAACTCCTTTACGCGTCTATTGGAAACGCAAATCATCTCTTCAAAATAACATATGCAGCACGAGCTTGGGTTGAGTTCAGTTTATGTTTTGTTGATCAACACTGTACGAGGATTTCTCCCGCACGTTGCAAGGTTATATCGGTTTTAGCAAAACAAAATCGAATGAGTCTGAGTGATTCAGGAGGCTGCTGATAAAAGACGGAAATTGGGATAGCGACAATTTTGTGTTGCTCTGCAAGGAATTGGCACATCTCCACATCATTCAGATCAGGTCGAATTTCACTATAGTCTAGGTTTTGGAAATAGGTTCCCTGAGATGGTAGAAATTTAAAACGTGAGTCTCGGATTTGAGCATTAAAACGATCACGTTTTGCTTGGTAGAAATGAGGAAGTTCTTGAATATGCTCAGGATGCTGCTGCATATAATTAGCCAGTGCAATTTGGCATGGTGTAGTACCACAAAAATTTGCGTACTGATAAATCTGTCGAAATAGACGCATTAATTCCGGTGCAGCAACACAATATCCTGTTTTCCAACCCGTGACATGATAGGTCTTTCCAAAAGAACCAATGACATAACTACGTTCACGCAGTTCGGGAAAACTTAGAGCACTAAAATGTTTTTGCCCATCAAAGACCAGATGTTCATAAACTTCATCAGACAATACAACAATATTTTTATCTTCAATAAGTTGAATCAGTTGTTGCCAGTCCTGCTCTGACCAAATTGCTCCTGTAGGATTATGTGGTGTATTGACAATAATCATGCGAGTTTTGGCAGTGATGCTGTCTTGAACCCTTTGCCAATCTACCTGAAATGAAGGTGCTTCCAAATGAATATGAATCGACTTACCACCTGCGAGTTGTACCGCAGGTGCATAACTGTCATAACTTGGATCAAAAATAATAACTTCATCACCTGCGTGGATACAGGCTTGAATTGCACAGAAAATGGCAATGGTTGCACCAGGTGTAATGGTAACTTCGGTGATGGGGTCGCAATTTAATTGATCACGTTGCAGAAATTGTTGTGCTAACTGTTCGCGCAGAGCCAGTACACCATCTCCTGCTGGGTATTGGTTATAGCCATCTAATGTTGCTTGGCTAAGTGCTTCTAACAGAGCGGGTGGGGCAGGAAAATCAGGAAAACCTTGTGATAGGTTCAAGGCATTGAGCCTGTGAGCGAGTTCAGTCATTACACTAAAAATGGTCACACCTTGACTTGGAAGTTTTGACTGAAGTTGCAGCATGGTGATTAACCTAATTGAAGTTTTGTTTTGAGTTGATTGTATCGGTAAAAGGATGAGATATCCAAATCGTCGCAACTGGTGCGAACAGAGATTTGCGTCGCTTACTTGCTTGAATAATGTGCTAAATATCAAGAGAAATAGTGGAATAGTGTCTTAATAAAAACAATAGTGACAGAATTGGTCGTTTTTTAGTTAAATTTGTCTAATAAATTATTATTTTTCAATTACATATGTTGTTTTAATTTAATTATTTAAGCGATATAATTTATATCGAGAGATTAAAATAAATACGAATAATTGTGAAATAGGACATTAAGCAATGGACAATTTCGATCTAAAAATACGCTATCCGCATCATCTTGATTTAAATGATGTGGAACAATGTGGAGCATTAAATACCATTGGGGTATTAACTCGATTTGACAGAATGGGTTGGAAACAACAACTCAATCGTTGGTTGCAGCTCGACGGTGCAAGTCCGACTTTTACCATTACAGATGGTAATACAGAACACACCATCGAAATCGTTTTAAATCCCTATGCCTCATCTCAAGAGTTGAGCTTCACGGTAAAAACAGATATTCCTGTGGTCGTTGCTAAAAAACAAATCTTTGGTTTAGTGCAGTTTCAGGCAAAAGAACGAATTCATTTTAGCCATCTGTCACTGGTTCAAGTAAAAGCGTACTTAACTGCTTTTTTAAAACAAGATACCGAAACTTTGGCACGTTATTATCAAGAAAGTAAGCAGTTGGTTTGCTGATGAATGACAGGAAAAGAGATCCTTCTCTTTATGTGTTTTTGCTGGGAAGATGGATGAGCCCTAATCACAGGTGCTTAGGGCAAAAGACGGCAAAGTCGAAAGACTCTACCGTATATGGCTCTATGGTTTATAAAACGTTTTCAACAATTGCACGAATGACGCCAAGTGCCAAACCAATAAATGCCCCGACAATCACACCATTCACACGGATCATATGTAAATCGCCGCCCACTTCGCTTTCGATTTTGGCGATCATTTCTCGAGAATCCCACTCGTGGATGCGCTCACTGATATAACGAATAATTTTATCGCTATATTGTTCACTGAAGTTGGTTGCTAAGCCGACCATTTTTTCATTCAAAACTTCACGAACTTTTTCATTTTGAATCAAGCTTATACCAAGCTGTTGAATCGCAGTTCTTAAATTCGTCGCGATACCTGAATCTTCTTGCATTAAATCCGTTTTAATTGCATCACACAGGATCGCGATGGCACCACTAATAAAATTGAGCACCTGAGGACTATCGAGCAAAGCATCCTTGCCACTATTTAGACGTAGACTGGCTTCGCTATCGTTATCAGCAAGTTGTAACATGAGCGTATGTGTTGTGGCTTCAATATCTTGGCGCCATGGGTGATCAGGGTTAGCTAACATCGATTCAACTTTTTCGATCAGTGAATCAATCGTCCGTTGTTGTACATCAATCCCAATCCAGCTCGCACCTTTTGCCAGTTTCCATACGCCTAATTCTTGGAATAATTTACGAGATAGGTCTCGTGCTTCTTCAGGATGAGACACCATCCATTCATGTGCTAGATCAAGCCCACGTTGCAATACATCTTGGTGGAAATCATTATCTAAAACAGCACGTAACATTTCACTGGCAAGTTTGTTGATTTTGGTGCTACGAACCCATTGCACACTATTGTTCTGTACAAAGTGGGCAATTTGATCTTGGCTGACAAATTCAAAAATTCTAGGGACTGTGTGCTGAATCATCTGCACCACTTGCGTATTGTTTTTAGGATTGGCTAACCATTCACCAATTGCCAAACTCATGTCTGCATTTTTGAGACTACGTTCTACGATTTGCGGTGATAAAAAGTTTTCTTGGACGAAGCGACCCATCGATTCGGCAATACGGGCTTTATTACGTGGAATAATTTCCGTGTGGTCACGGAGTAATTTCGGTAAAGGCATTTTGCCGAAAGGATTACGAAATAATACTGTAACCGCATACCAGTCTGCTAAACCACCAACCACACCTGCTTCCGCACCAAGCATAAATATATGGATGATCCATTTGTATTCAGGAAAAAAATGCGCCGCGACCATTAAACCAATCCATGATACTACCGCAATAATCAGTGCCATCGTGGCGAAGTATTTACTTCTCTGGAGGCTAGGTACGTGGATTTCTTCGACTGAATTCATTTAGTCATCCTTTATTCACTTTTTGTTTTGAGTGGGCACAGCGGGCTGTAACACATCTCCTGATGGACTCAATCCGTACTTTGATCCTAATGATTGCAAAATCATTTGCGCGTCAAAAGCATCTGGAGATTGATCTTGAGTCTTGAAACACTCGATAGTATACGACACTTGGATTGGATCAATATTGACCACTTGTGGCATATCATAGAATGGATCGGGCCAAAAGCCTGGATGGCGACGATAGTAGCCATATGGATAATAGCTAGGCGATGGATAAATCACAGTCTGACGCGGTGCTTTATTCCGTGCATTACTTGGGTCATCCACAACCGTAAAATAACGGTATCCATTTTTGAGTGTTGTTTGAGCAGCTTTTAATAAGGTAATTTCTTCAGCTGTACCATAACTTAGATTTGGACCTGCTTGAAAACCAATACGATACGTTTTGCTATTTAATGGATAAGCGGTGAATTGACCAAGTTGGTCAAAGGTTTTGGGTTGTTGTGGAATGGTCGCGCACCCTGTAAATGCCAATGCGACAAGGAGAGGGGTGCATTTCAATACAGTTTTCATATGCAATTCCTATTTCAATGTCTGTAAAACTGACTTAAAAGCTACTGTTGGGTTGGGTTAAAAATTCCAACTCTTCCGCCGTTGATGTTCTACCTAAAATTTCATTTCGATGTGGATAGCGGCCAAAACGATCAATAATGATCTTATGTTTCTTTGCAAAACTCAGATTGATTTCATTACCCAAGCGTTGAAAAAGTTTGAGCGCATATTCATGCATCAATTTAGATTCACTGTGCATAAACGGCATATATAAGAAAGAACGTTGTTCAGGACTCAATTGTGCATCAAGTTGTAAGCTAATCGCTTCCTGTGCCAGTGCCAATGCCAAACTGTCATAAGCAAATGCTTGTGCTTGGTCACGGTAGATATTACGAGAGAATTGATCGAGTACAATGATTTCAGCCAAACGGCCTTCTGGTGTTTTGCGCCAAGACCAAAGTTCTGCTTGGATTGCTTGCTGGTGAATTATTTGAAATTGCTCGCGAATTTTATCGTCAAAAGCATCACTTTTCGCGAACCAAAGTGAATGATGATTAGGATCAAACCAAAAGTCGAGAATGTCTTGTGCTTGCATGAAGAAGTGCCAAATGAAAGATCGATTATTTTAATAAAATCACAAATTCAGCGTGTCTTATGTAACAAGATTGTGATAAAAATTGCCAAATTAAATCAGATGACTAGATCACAATTGTCGTTATAATTGGCAGAATAACGAAGTCGCTAACACTTATCTTGTTGGCCGATCTTGAATAAGCGAGCATATAAATTATGAATCAACCCAACACATTTTCTTCCTCTGTGATTCCAACATGGGTAGATGCTTCGCTATTGAAGGGGATGTTACGCGGCATAGAACGTGAAAGTTTAAGAATGCAAAGCAATGGATTTTTATCACAAAAAAATCATCCAAAAGCTTTAGGGTCTGCACTCACGCACCCTCATATTACAACGGATTATTCAGAAGCATTGATGGAGTTTATTACCACTCCTCAATCTACTATTGCTGCGGCATTAGATGAATTGCGAGATATTCACACCGTGGTGCATCAACACCTAGAAGAAGGTGAGCGCTTATGGCCACTGTCGATGCCATGTATGCTGGATGATAATGAAGAGAATATCCAATTAGCACAGTACGGAACCTCGAATATTGGTCGTTTTAAAACGCTTTATCGCCGTGGTTTAGGTGTGCGTTATGGTCGCCGTATGCAGACGATTTCAGGGGTGCATTATAATTTATCTTTCCCTGATCAATTGTTTGCTGAGTTACAACAGCAAGAGAGCGATCAAGAATTAAAACAACTCAGTGCTCAAGATTATCGTAGCCATCGTTATTTTGGCTTAATTCGTAATTTTATTCGTTTAACTCCTTTGGTGATGTATTTATTAGGAGCGAGTCCATCCGTTTGTCGTTGTTTCCTGACAGGTCGTGAACATCATTTACAACCTTTGGTTAAAGGCACTTTGTATTTACCAGAGGCTACGGCTTTACGTATGGGGCGTTTGGGATACCAAAACTCAGCACAGAAAGAATTAGGCATTCATTATAACGATCTGCATGACTATTTGGATGGATTGCAGAAAGCAGTACATACGCCTTATCCAGAGTTTAGTGCGTTGGGCTTAGACGATGAGTCTGGTGAACCTATCCAAATTAATGATCATGTGCTTCAGATCGAAAATGAATACTATAGTTTGGTACGTCCAAAACAAGTTCCTCAGGCCGGTGAAACGCCATCACAAGCGTTGAAAAATCGTGGTGTTGGTTATGTCGAACTTCGTGCTGTTGACGTCAATCCGTATAGTTCAATCGGTATTGATGAGATTGCTGCTGGTTTTCTTGAAAGTCTAGCTTTATATTGTTTACTGAGTGATAGTCCAGAGTTGTATGCAGATGAACAAGAACAGATTGATCGCAATCAAACAGAGGTTGTGAATCGAGGTCGTGCAGCTGATGTAAAGATTGAGCTTGGTGAGAAAACAATGACTTTTCAAGCTTGGGCACAGCAGCATTTGGCAACTATTCAGCAATGTGCGATTTTACTCGATCAAGCGAATCAAACACAGTTGTATCAAGACGCAATTGTTGTGATGCAACAACGCTTAGCACATGTTGAAAATACGCTTTCAGCACATGTCATTGAAGACACCTTGAAGCATGGTGGTACATGGAGTTTTGGCAGTGTTATGGCTCAGCAACATGTGCAATATTATGATCAGCATGTATTAAACCAAGAAAGAAAACAGTATTTTGATGAGCTAGCACAAACTTCGTTGCAAAAACAGGCTGAACTTGAACAAGATAACGACATGAGTTTTAGCCAATATCTTGCAAAATACCGTTAAAAATTTTTTAGAGGATTTCCCATGCGTTGGAATTACCGTTTGGTCAGTGCTTTACTTGTTCTGACCAGTATTATTGGTATCTCATTTGCCTTGTATTTAGAACACGTACAAGGATTAGAGCCATGTCCACTTTGTGTTTTCCAACGTATTGGTTTGATCGGTATGGGATTTATCGCATTGATTGCTTTTATTCATAATCCGATTTCGAATGGCTTCAAACGTTTTTATGCATTATTAGCGACCTTATCAATTGGTTGGTCTGCGGGTGTTGCTGCACGTCATGTTTGGTTGCAGAATCTACCACCTGATCAAGTGCCAAGTTGTGGTCCTGGTTTGGATTATTTGGTAGAAGCTTTGCCGATGAAAACGGTTTTACAGCAAGTGCTAACAGGTTCTGGTGAATGTGCCTTGATCGATTGGACTTTTTTAGGTCAGTCGTTACCTGTTTGGTCTTTGGTATATTTTAGTTTTATTCTGCTGATTTGTTTGTGGCAGTTGTTTAGAAAATATGATTCTACTAAAGCTTAAAATACCATTTTGAATAAAAAGAGCCGAAATTTATAGGCTCTTTTTTTATTGATAAGCGAAAATGTAAAGATTTGCTAAGTAAGCGTCCGCTGAACCCCATGCCTATTTTTTAATTTGAGTTGGATTTCCAGCGATGTGGCAGTAATTCTTCTATTTGGGTCGCTTTATGC
>NZ_MELG01000040.1:0-18529 GCF_001767535.1 Acinetobacter sp. GWC1_38_13
TAAAGTGTTTGTTTGCACTCATATTTTAACTATTTAGACTCAGGTTTTTTTATTTAAAGCAAACTATGGGACAGTAGTGGGGTGGATAGTGCCGTTAATTTAATAGGACATGCAAATAAGGAAGCTGCTAGTAGCTATACTGCTTTACTTAAATATATGGACTATGAAAAAAGTATAAAAAGTAAAATATCGACAAGGAGACACTTTGCTGGCTTTGAAAGGCAATATGCCAGTGATATAAAAAGAATGAACCAAGCTGCAGGCCAAAAATTTTTTTCATGGAATCATGGAATTAATTATAAGAATGATAGAGATGCAATAAGACGTACTGTTTTTGTTCGAGCTAAAAATAATAGTAGTATTGATGAATATATTAAAAATATGGATGAAACCTCGAAAGTTAGTAAAGGTTTAAAATATGGTGGTCGTTTAGTTTTTGCTTGGGATATTATTAGCAGCGGGCAATCTGTTGCAGATGTTTATAAGACTGGTGATTCAGAGGCTACTAGAAAAGAAATTATTAAGCAAACTGGAAAAATTGAGGGGGGCTTATTGGTGGAGTTCTGGGAGCTAAAGCTGGAGCTGCAGTTGGTGCTATTGTAATAGGTGTTGCTGGAGGAACTGTTGGACTTCCAGTCCTTGTTGTATTAGGAGTAGCTGGTGTTGTATTTACTTTGGGTGGAGGATATTTGGGTGGAGTTACTGGTGCGACAATTGCAGAATATAGCTATGAAAGACTTAAATAATTGGGATTTATATGTTGCTTAAAGATTTATTAGTAATTTATTTATTATTATCTGTTGTGTTGTGGGCGATTTTTCACCAATTGGCTGCAAGATACGTGAATAGTAATGAAGGTTTGAAGAGTATATTTTATGGTAACTTGTATAAAAACAAATCAATGGATGTTGCTAATATTGAGGCAGTAATTTTAGGTGTTACTTTTATCAATATAATTTTCTTTATTTCGGAAAAAAGCTTAGAAAACTTTTTTGAAAAAAGAAAACTATTCTATGGGTTGAATTTTAACTCGGCAATAGAAGTAATAGATCAACATAAAAAAATATGGTTTTATATTAAGTCGTCAATTTTTTTTGGTTTTGCAATAGTAATAAGTTCCATTTTGTTCTTTTGGTTGTAAACGGCTTTGTTGCACAAAGGTTTGAAAGATAATGCTACCCTAATTGAGCTAAATTCAAGTGACAACTTCGGTATGAGGGCGACCTAATTCTGTGAATTTATTCAAAACTGCTACATGTGCATGAATCTCATTCACATGAATAGGAAAACTCCTTGCTGTTAATTTATCGTCTAATAATTTGATGCAATGCATTTTTGTTTCCGCTAAACTTCGACGATGATAACCAGACCATTTTTTCCAAAGTAACCTACCTAGTCGTTTGACTGTTTTTAATAATTCATTCCTCTCTAAAGATCTCAAGTTCTTATCTTTCCCAAGGCTTTGCATTCTTCCTAGGTGGAATGGCTGCATGTGCATCTCGATCTAAAATGACTTGTCGGCAGTGCTTTGTGTCATAAGCACCATCTGTATAGACTGAATCAATTTGTTCATCCAACGGAATTTGATCAAGCAAATCACCAAGCACCTGTGAATCACTCACATTGTTTGTTGTGAGCTGAACTGCTCGTATTTGAAGGGTCTTAGCATCTATACCAATATGAAGTTTGCGCCATTGGCGACGATATTCATGCTGATGTTTCTTACGCTTCCATTCGCCTTCATCTAAAAATTTTAACCCTGTAAAGTCGACGAGTAGATGTAACCCGTCACGACTTTTCTGATAGCTTATCGCAATATCAATATGCTTTTGTCGTCTACAGAGGGTGGAGTAATCTGGTGTGTCCACTTCAAACCACAGAGTTTAATCAGGCTTTGAGCAAAGCCAGTGACCATATGTTTAAAAAGACAGAATAGAGATTTAATCATTAAACAGCATTAAATCGCTGTATCGAAGCCTTCAAGAATAGCTTTGTGCAACAATGCCGTTTGAACTCAACTGATAGCCTTAATATTTATTTTTTTAAAATTCTATGGCTCATCCATAATTCGGATTATAACAATTCAATATCGACATATTGCCGAATCAAATTATCATCCAACATATGTACATAATCTAAAAATGCGACATTGAAACTACCCACAGTTTGAGCATGTTCATACGCCAATTTTCCAGCTATAGCAAAATGTATATGTGAAGCAAGTGCAGCAATTGTAGGCGTGCTAACAGCGTGATACGCAGCAGTCAATGCACCTAATGCACAGCCTGTTGCCGTTATTTTAGGTTGAAGATAGCAACCACCATTCACCTGAATCACTGTATTTAGTTGTTTTGAAATGATGAAATCGGATTCACCAGAAATCGCAATACACTCTGAATATTGCAATAAGCTTTTTGCTTGTTCATAAACATCTTGGCTGTTTAATGTGCTGTCTACACCTTTCGATTCTGTTTGATTACCAGCTAGGGTGCTAATTTCAGAAGCATTTGCCCGAATAATATTGGGTTTAAAGTTTAATAACTGGTCTACTGTCTCGCTCCGCCATCGCAAAACTGCTCCATAACCTACTGGATCAAGTACCCAAGGCGTTTGCTGCTGCTGTGCTGTCCGTGCAGAAATGAGCATCGCTTGCGTTTGTTCCGTCGTGGGGGTCCCAGTATTGATACTAAGCGCGGAACTAATTTTAGTGAATGCTTCAGTTTCAAAAGGATTGTCGATCATGGCTGGAGAAGCACCAGCAGCAAGCAAGATATTCGCAGTGTAATTCGTTGCAACGCTATTGGTGATACATTGAACAAGAGGAACTTTGTCTTGTAAGGAATGCCAAGCCTCAATCACTTGATCAATAAGCTGTTGTTTTAAAGACATATCGAATCCTTACTTTATGAAACTAGTTGCTAAATTTTAGCGTGTAAAATAGTGGTCTTGATGTTTACATTGGCGACAAATCAACGAAACATAATCTTTTGCATCATAATCAACCGCAAGATCATTCGAACCACAATACATACAACGCTTTACTGAATAAAAATTTAAACGTGGTTCAATCTTGCGCCATGACTTCCAAATTGGTTGGAAAAAAATACTTTCATCATAACCAAGAAATTTAAATAACAAGACTTCACTCATTTTACTCAACGGAATGTTATGAGGTCTTGGTAAAGTGCTTGTTTCCCAACGCTCAGTTGTTGCTCGTTCTCGATACTGCTCTAAGGTTTTTTTCAAGAGATTAGTGTTAATAAACTTTTCATTTTTAACTTGTAGCGCTTTTTGCTTATACAAATATTCCAATGCAGTTTGAATCAAATAAAAGAGTTGACCAACAGCTAGATTTTCCATTAATCGATAGCAAAAGCCTTGAAAAGAGCGATTACCTGCAATTTGGATACCCCACGTACGACAGTAAAATTGCATAAACTGGACAATTTCTTGATATAAAACAAGATAAAGTGCATCTTTTACTTCATCTACTGTTTTAAATGGAATGCCTAAACTTAAATTTTCGTAAAACCAATATCGAAGTTGCTGAGCAACACTGAATAAACTTGGATCAGAATAGCCATCAAGTCTTATATTTAAGTAAAAACTTTCTGTCTCGATACTTGAATCTGGAGATTTTAAGATTCCACTATTTAATAGCTCTTTAACAATTTGATTTTGAAATAAATAGTTTGGAGTAATCTCATGATACTTAATGTTTTTCCAATGAATGAGTTCATCATGTTGAACATCTTCACGGGCATATCCATCAAGTAGACTTAATAAGAACAACTTATGAATAAAGCTGAGCTGATTCAAGCTGTAGATGACTTCGTCTTTGACTTTGTATTTACGCTGTTCTTGAATTTTTGTTTGTTGTGTTTGTTTCTTACGCTGAGCTGTACATTGATCACAATGGCAATTTAACTTACTGCTATTTGTAAATACTCGATGTTGGCAATGGCTACATTCGTGAAATTGAATTTCTTGTGAATATTGTTCAGCTTCAACCCAATACATTGAAGCGTGGCATAAAGGGCAATGGCTACTTTCATCTAACTGTTTTTGTAGAATCTGTAATTCCATTGAATTATTACCTCTGAACCTCAAAACGGTAATTATACATGTAGAGCATAATCTATGATGTAAAGATTAAAATAGATTTACAACGATGGGAGGAGTTGGATATGTGGCAATAGTTTTGAGGTGAAATTGAAGATATTTAGATTGGATAGAATCTCAAATGGTGTTGTTGAATAATGCTAAAATGTGAAGTGGTTAATATTAGTTTTTCAATATGTGATTTTATTAAGAAATATTTTGATTTTAAGTAATTAAATATGCTCAAGTCTGATTGACTGCCAGTCAGCATTGTAATACATATGTATCTTAGATGGATCTATTTTGCATTACGGAGCGATTTATGCAAAAAAACTCACTCATCAAAGGACTCATGAGCATGTCATTAGCCTTATCTAGTTTGATGACTTTTGCAGCTACACCTGAAGGTTTTTGGAAAAGTATTGACGATCGAACAGGCGAACAACTTTCAATTATCGAATTAAAAAAGAAACCTGATAATACATATACTGGAACGATTGTGTATCGCTATCCAGTGCCAGGTGGAGCAGTATTGACGAACTGTGTTAAATGTCCTGAACCTTTTAAAAATAAACCAATCTTAGGACTGCAAATCGCTTGGGGTTTGAAAGAAGATCCTAAGAAACCGAATCAGTATATTGATGGTCGGGTCTTAGAGCCTAAAACTGGTAATATTTACAAAGGTAAAGCTCAGTTAAGTGCAGATGGTAAGCGTATGCGTATGAGAGGCTATATGGGCATCTCTGCACTAGGTCGTACGCAGGTATGGATTCGTACTGATAGCGCAAATCCATAATTTATACTTATTAGGAAAGCCCGAACAAAAATGTCAGGCTTTTTTATTTGAATAAAATATTGAAATTATGTGAACAATAACGATTAATCATGTTGCTTTTATAGTCAAAAGAACTCATGCGTACAGTGTAAATTGTTTAAAACTATGTTAGTTTTCACGCATTAAATCTATAAAGATGAATAATTTAGTTTTTAAAATGACGGGGTTAATATGTTGAATCAAATGCTCATGAAAGGAATCATGGGGCTTAGTTTATCGTTTGTGAGTGTGTTAGGTTTTTCTGCGTCTATCGAAGGTTACTGGAAAAGTATAGAAGAGCGTACAGGTGAGCAGCTTTCAATTGTTGAGATCCGTAAAGGAAATGATGGGCGTTATCACGGGAAAATTGTCTATCGTTATCCAAATTCACATGGTATTGCCTTAACAAACTGTTCAAAATGTCCTGCACCTTTTACCAATAAGCCGATATTGGGACTGCAAATTCTTTCAGGATTTAGAGAAGATCCAAATAAACCTGACTCATATATTGATGGTCGTGTGTTGGAACCGACTTCGGGTCGCATCTATAAAGGCAAGGGTATTGTAACTGGCGAAGGAAAGCGTCTTCGTATGCGTGGTTATATGGGTGTTTCTGCTCTCGGGCGAACGGTTGTTTGGCTAAGAACGGATAGTGCTAATCCATAACTTCTAAATGAATAAAAAAACCTCGATTAATTCGAGGTTTTTTGTTGAGTTGAATTTGATTAAACAGGGCATGGTAAATTTTCGTCCTCCTGACAGATTTTTTTAGCAGTGAGTAAGGCTTGTACCTTTTTGGTTGGGACTTTTTCTTTACCTAAGGCATCGTAAGTATTCACAATATTTGTTACTTCAATTGGTGTAATACAAATGCCTTCTGCTGATAAAAAGACTGAAATAACTTGATGATCAATTCCAGCCGTTGCGAGATCGTGAATTGCTTTAATGTTTTCTAAACGATATAGATGCGCTTTTAATTCCATAATAAAACCCTCACTTGTTATTTTTACATACCTACTTTGGCATATATGATTAAGCAATAACCGTGCACAAAATGTTAAACACAGCAAAAAAATGTAAGTTAGTCGATGAGTAACATTTGCTTTTGTATTTTTGATTTAAGAATGGAAAACAGTGTTGTAATTTTGTCTAAACGATAAGTTGATTCAACGTTTAAATTTGAAATTCGTTTATACAAACCCAATAAAACTAATCAAAGTGATACTGTGGTTCTAAAGACAGGATTTATAAGTTGGCGTATGATTTGCAAATCAAGAAGTCTTGCCAACAAGACCATCTAACGACATGATGAAAGATTAAGGATTACTGATGAATATTGCGGCGCAACCTCCTGTACAAGTAGATCAAACCATTTATTTGAAAGACTATCAAAAACCATCTTTTTTAGTTGAATCAATCAACTTAGATATACAAGTCTATGATGATTATACGATTGTTGATTCAACATTAGTGATGAAGCGACAAGCGACAGGTGCTTTAGTTTTATTAGGACGCGATTTAGAACTTAAATCCATTCGACTCAACGGTGAATTATTAACTGCCGATCAATATGAGTTAGATACAGAGCAATTAACGATCACCGATGCACCAGATGAGGTCATTATTCAAACTCAGGTGATCATTCACCCAGAGTCTAATACCCAACTGGAAGGTTTATATAAGGCAGGTGATTTATTTGTTACCCAAAATGAACCTGAAGGTTTCCGCAAAATTACCTTTTATCCAGATCGTCCTGATGTATTGTCTGTCTTCACAACGCGTGTAGAAGCAGACAAAAAATATCCTGTTTTATTGGCAAACGGTAACTTACTGGAAACGGGTGAGGCAGGTGAAGATCGTCATTTTGCAATTTGGCAAGATCCAACCAAGAAACCAAGTTACTTATTCGCCTGTGTGATTGGTGATTTAGCGGTATTGAGAGATCGTTATACAACTTCTGAAGGTCGTGATGTTGCCTTAGAAATTTACGCGATCGAGAAAGATATTCCAAAATGTCATATTGCGATGGAAGCATTAAAGCATTCGATGCGTTGGGATGAGGAACATTATGGTCGTCCTTATGATCTAGACAACTATATGATTGTGGCAGTCAGCCAATTCAATATGGGGGCGATGGAGAATAAAGGCTTAAATATCTTTAATACCTCTTGTGTACTCGCTGATGAAGAATTTACGACTGATGCTGCAATCATGCGTGTTCAATCGGTGATTGCACATGAATATTTCCATAACTGGACTGGTAACCGTATTACTTGTCGTGATTGGTTTCAGCTTTGCTTAAAAGAAGGCTTAACTGTATTCCGAGATCAGTCTTTCTCTGAGGATTTACAGTCGGCAGCAGTACAGCGTATCGATGATGTTGCTGTATTAAAAGCACATCAATTCCCTGAAGATGCAGGTCCTTTATCTCATCCTCCTCGTCCAGATCATTTTGTGGAAATCAATAATTTCTACACAGCGACAGTTTATGAAAAAGGTGCGGAAATTAACCGCATGATGGCGACCTTATTAGGTAAAGAAAAATATCGTAAAGGCACAGATGAATATTTCCTTCGTCATGATGGTCAAGCGGTTACTGTTGAAGATTGGGTTGCTGCACTCAGTGCAGGCTCAGGTGTGGATTTATCAAATTTCCTTACGTGGTATAACCAACCAGGTACACCTAAGCTAGAAGCGAAAGGTGAATATGATGCGGCTGCAAAAACCTATCATTTGAGCTTGAAACAAAGTCTAAAAGCACATCCTAAATATCCAAACTTGAAAGCTGTGCCAATCCCAGTTGCTTTAGCATTGTTCAATGCAAAAACAGGTGAGCAGTACACTTTGCATAGTGCTGATCTGTTTGTAAATGATGTGAAAGATGGCGTTTACCTATTTGATCAAGATGAAGCTATTATTGAATTTACAGATGTGACCGAACAACCAGTCGCTTCATTACTACGCAATTTCTCTGCACCAGTGAATTTAAGCTTTGATTATTCAAATGATGATTTGGCTTTCTTGATTCAACATGAAACCAATGGTTTTAACCAATGGCAAGCGACACAAACGTTGCTAGAACGTATTTTATTAGCAGATCATCAAGCAGATACCTATATCGAAGCAATTAAAAATACGCTGCCTGATTTGGTCAATAAAGATCCTTTACTAGCATCACGGTTGTTTGACGTTCCAAGTGAAAGTTATTTAGGTAGCCGTATCGATCAAGATTATGAACCAGAATTAGTACGTGAAAAACGTGAAGCAGTTATAAATCGTTTGGCGCGTGAACTTGGTTCATTCTGGAAAGAAACCTATTTAGCGCTTGATCCTGACTTGCAGAAAGAATTTTCTTTGGCAATGGGTGTGCGTGCATTGAAAAACATCATGTTAAATATGTTGGCACGTCAAGGTGATGAATCTGCTTTCGATTTGGCTTATCAGCAATATCAGCAAACAGGAAATATGTCTGAGCGTTTAGGTGCTTTGCGGGTTCTTGTTTGGAATGATGCACCTCAAGCCCAGTCGGTATTGGATGATTTCTATAATCGTTTCAAAGATGAAGCTTTATCTTTAGATCAATGGTTTACGATTCAGTCATCTAACCCTAATGCGACTGCTGAAACCATAGAATACCTCACTAAGCATCCTGATTATGATCTAGGTACACCGAATCGTATTCGCTCTGTGAGTGGTGGATTATCTAATAGTCCCGTGAATACATGGAGTTTTGGCGTTGAACATTTCATTAATCTTGCGACTTATCTTGATGAGAAAAATCCAATTTTAGGTTCTCGTTTATTACAAGTGTTGTCACGTTGGTACACCTTAGCCGAACCTCAGCGTTCTCAGGTACAGCAAGCACTTAAAGCGATGCAGCCGAAAGTTAAATCTAAGAATGTTTCTGAAACACTAAATTCTTTACTCAGTATTTAATCTAAAGTAAGTTTTACCTTTAACCACAATCGTTTACGGTTGTGGTTATTGTTTTTTATCATTTATAGAATTTCCCTCAATTAAAAAATTATAAAAAATAGAAATGGGAGCATTATAGGAATAATCACACATGGCTTTGAGTGTATTTGATCTTTTTAAAATCGGTGTAGGTCCTTCAAGTTCACATACTGTCGCACCGATGCGAGCAGCATATCGTTTTGTCGAGGTATTACAACAACGCCGTGATTTAGAAAAGGTCAAACAGATTAAAATTTACTTATACGGTTCATTATCTTCAACAGGAATTGGTCATGCTACAGACAAAGCAACTTTACTGGGGCTAATGGGTAATGATCCTGAAACAATCAATATTTTAGAAAGTCATTTAACTCTAGAACACGATTTAAACTCTAAAATTTTAAAAATTGCAGGAACTCACTCCATTCCATTTGATGCGAATCAAGATATCCTCTTTATAGATGAAGCTTTGCCTTATCACCCGAATGCAATGAAAATTATTGCATTTGATCAGCAAAAAAATGAAGTCTATGCCAATACTTATTATTCGATTGGGGGAGGTTTTATCTTAGATGAGAGTCATATAGACCAAGGAAGTTTTATTGAAGATAAAACTCAGATTCCTTATCCATTTCAAAGCGCAAAGGAACTGTTAGCACTTTGCAAAAAGTATCAGTTCAGCATTAGTTATTTGATGCTAGAAAATGAAAAAAGCTGGCGAACTGAAACTGAGATACGTGAAAAAATCATGGCAATTTGGCATGTGATGCAATCTTGTATTCAAAGTGGTTTACAGCATGATGGCATTTTGGCAGGTGGATTAAATGTAAAACGTCGCGCGAAAAGTATTCACCAACGGTTATTAAGAAAAGAACATAGCAATCTGATCGCGACCACTTTTAATGCAATGGAATGGGTGAATTTATTTGCACTTGCAGTAAATGAGGAAAATGCAGCAGGTGGTCGAGTCGTGACTGCACCGACCAATGGTGCGGCTGGCATTATCCCCGCAGTTTTATCTTATTACGTGAATTTTTCCGAAGATGAATCTGAGGATACGATTGTAAAATTCTTTTTAAGTGCCGCAGCAGTTGGGATTTTATGTAAATTGAATGCTTCTATTTCTGGTGCTGAGGTTGGCTGTCAGGGTGAGGTCGGTTCAGCATGTGCAATGGCCTCAGCTGGTTTAGCTGAAATTCTAAATGGAACACCTGAACAAGTTGAACATGCTGCCGAAATTGGATTGGAACATAATCTAGGACTGACTTGTGATCCTGTGGGGGGCTTAGTACAAATTCCATGTATCGAACGTAATGCTATTGCTGCTGTAAAAGCCATTAACGCAGCACAGATGGCGCTCAATGGTGATGGTGAACATTATGTTTCTTTGGATAAAGTCATTCAAACCATGAAAGAGACAGGCAAAGACATGTCCGATAAATATAAAGAAACCTCGAAAGGAGGTTTAGCTGTAAATTCGATAGAGTGTTAAGCATTATTTAAATGATTGAAAAACAGAAATTGGAAATCTCATAGAAAGGATGTTTATAGCATCCTTTTTATTTGACAATTAGTATTGTCATAAATAGTATGTGATTAATTTTAAAACAAGATGGATCATTAACATGGAAATAAAAACAATCACATTACCCACACGTGACATAGAAGTAGAAGTTTATGCACCTGCTGAAAAATCAGAAAAAGTACCTGCTATTTTATTGCTACATGAGTTGTTTGGCGTACTTGATGTCTATCGTGAAGATGCTCAAGATTTAGCAGACCGTGGTTATTTGGTTTATGTACCCAATTTATTTAGTGGAGGTGCAGTTAAATACTGTATTCGTGCAATGGTCAGTAAGGCTGGGCGGATCAATGCTGCGGATAGTGATGTTAATCAAGAGATTCATGTATTACTTGATGCGTTAAAGGCTGACCCACGCTCAAATGGTCGACTTGGTATGCTTGGTCAATGCTTAACAGGTGGTTACGTTATCCAAATGGCAAAACGTGAAGATATGCTTGCACCTGTGGTTTATCATCATTCTTTGGGTATTCAGGGTGCAGGTGTACCGAAAAAAGAATCCTTGGATGATATCCGAATTCTACAAGGTCATTGGTCAACTGTAGACCCATTTTGCCCAGCAACGAAACGTAACAAACTCATCAATCAGTTAGGTGATCGTGTAGAAGCTTATACTTATAATATGCCGCATGGTTTCCGCAGTGTGAGTCGAGGTTTACCCGAGGCGAAAGTCGTTTGGCAGCGAACCTTAGATTTCTTCGAAAGAGAACTAAAACAAAATTCAATATAAATAAAATTAAGAGAAGTTTATTATTCTTCAATGTTTATGAATATTTACAAAGAAAAAGGAGAGGGGTAAATGTCTTATAAATACGAATATGCTGGTTTTTGGATTCGTTTAGTTGCTTCCATTATCGACTCAATCATTGTCGTTGTTGCTTTGCTACCAATTACGCTTTTATTTGGTAGGGAAGCAACGAGCTATTCATTTCAAATGACTACAGCATCAGATTGGTTTTGGCAAATTTTGATGGCAGTGTTCTATATTTTTTGTTGGGTTAAATTTGCAGGTACACCGGGTAAACGTCTATTACGCTTAAAAGTTTTAGATGAAAAAACTGGAAATCATGTCACTGTTGGGCAAGGGATTATCCGTTATATCGGCTACATACCTGCCACGCTTGTTTTGTTTATTGGACTTATTTGGGTTGCATTTGATTCAAAAAAGCAAGGTTGGCATGACAAAATGGCAAAAACAGTTGTTGTGAGAGAGTTGTAAAAATAAGGCTGACTGTTGCCAATATTATCTTCGTAAAAATCGCCGTATATGGCGATTTTTTTATATTTAAGTATCAAATTTCAAAACATTAGGAAAGATCATCCCACCAATGTTGTATAAGTCTCGAATAGATTCACATAGAATAATCAAGAATTGATAAAAATGAGAACGATATGAGTTCAGAGGCACATTCGATGAGTTTAATTGCACCAGTAGTTTTACTGGCGGCAGCCGTAATCGCGGTACCAATCTTTAAACGTATAGGATTAGGTTCGGTCTTAGGATATTTGATTGCTGGCTTGGTAATTGGTCCATTTGGGTTTGCCTTTTTTCATGATTCTGCCGCAATTCTGCATGTAGCCGAACTTGGAATCGTCATGTATTTATTCGTGATCGGTTTAGAAATGCAACCATCACATCTATGGAGTTTAAGACGGGAAATCTTTGGATTAGGCACCTTACAAATAATCGTCTGTGCTTTGGCGTTAACAGGTGTCGGGCTGTTATTTGGATTCACATGGCAAGTTGCTTTTATTGGTGCAGCTGGGTTTGTATTGACTTCAACAGCCATCGTAATGCAACTGCTTGGTGATCGTGGAGACATTAATCAACCTCATGGGCAAAAAATTGTCTCAATTTTATTGTTTGAAGATTTGCTGATCGTACCTTTACTTGCCATTGTAGCCTTCATGGCACCGAACCACGTCGTGGAAAGTACTTCAACTCGTTTAGAAAGCATCGGTCTTGGATTAATTGCAATTGCAGGTTTGATTGCAGCAGGGTATTGGTTACTGAATCCATTGTTCAGATTATTAGCTGCAGCTAAGGCTAGAGAGGTGATGACAGCTGCTGCATTACTCGTTGTGTTAGGTGCAGCACTGTTAATGCAAGTTAGTGGTTTATCGATGGCAATGGGAGCTTTTCTCGCAGGGGTCTTATTATCTGAATCCACATTTAGACATCAAATTGAAGCGGATATCGAACCATTTAGAGGAATTTTACTTGGGCTGTTTTTCTTAGGTGTAGGGATGTCTCTAGACTTATCCGTAGTGAAACAGAATTGGCAATTGATCGTCAGTGGTGTGATTGCAATGATGTTTGCAAAGGCATTGATGATTTATATTGTTGCTCGCATAACTAAAAGTTCGCACACCGAAGCTTTAGATCGTGCTTTATTGATGGCTCAAGGTGGTGAGTTTGCCTTTGCTCTGTTTTCTACTGCTGTCTCCGCTCAAGTCATTGATAATACCGTTAAGTCGAATCTAACAGCAATTATTGTACTGTCTATGGTATTGACTCCAATCTTAGGCATTGTGTTTAAACGTTTTACCGAAACCAAAGATCAGATCAATTTAGACAATGTCAATATTGCTGAAGGCTTGAGTGGCAGTATTCTAATGATTGGTTTTGGCCGTTTTGGACAGGTGACCAGTCAATTATTACTGGCAAGAGGCGTTGATGTCACCATTATTGATAATGACATTGACATGATTCAAAACGCGGAAAAATTCGGTTTTAAAATCTATTATGGTGATGGTTGCCGTCTGGATATTCTGCATGCTTCAGGGGCGGCTACGGCGCAGGCAATCGTGGTGTGTGTCGATAGTAAAGAAACCACCAATCGAATTGTGAAGCTGGTGACGCACGAATTTCCACTGGCCAAGCTGCTGGTACGTTCCTATGACCGCGAACACTCACTTTATTTAGTCAAGCAAAAAGTGGATTATATGATTCGTGAAACCTTTGAATCTGCAATCAAGTTTGGCGGCGTGATTTTGCAAGAACTGGGTGTCGATGAAGATGAGGTTCAGCGCATCACCGATGAAATTCGTGAGCGTGATGATGAGCGTTTTGAAACAGAAATCGCTGCGGATGACGTTTATGCAGGTGTGGGTCTGCAATATACCAATGCACATCCACGTCCAACTGCACCATTAATTCGACCTAAACAGGCTGGACGCATTTTAAATGATGAAGAGGCGCAGAAAGATTTGGATGAAAAATAACGGTTAGCCAATTATATTCTTAAATAAGCCTTAGGATACTAAGGCTTATTTTTGAGTTTAAACTTGAATAAGATTAAAACAAAAATACCTAAAATTAATCCCCAAAATGCTGAACCTATACCCCAAAATTGAATACCTGAAGCACTGCACAAAAAAGTTAATAAAGCAGCTTCACGTTCTTCTACATTTGAGAATGCAATTGCAATATTATGGCTAATTGTTGCAAACAGTGCGATACCTGCGAGTGCGACAATAAAGATCTGCGGAAATGACATCAGCAAACTGACGAGAGTTGCAGCAAAAAGTCCCATTAAAATATAAAAAATACCGCAACTGATTCCTGCAATATAACGTTTACTCGGATCAGGATGAACTTGGTCATCTAAACTTACAGCAGCGCTGATCGCAGCAAGATTTACTGAAAAGCAGCCAAATGGTGCAGAAATCATATGGGCAACACCTGTCCAACCTACAAGTTGATTGACATGAGGGTGATAACCATAACTTTTAATCATTGCGATCCCAGGCAAGTTTTGTGAAGTCATATTAATTACAAACAAGGGTAATGCTAAACCAAGAATTGCGGACCAAGAAAATGACGGCTGCATCCAAATCGGTTGAGTGAGTGACCAAGAAATTGCTTGAAGTTTAAAATCAATAAACAGTGGGCAAATTGCTGCACCTAAGATTACGGTAAGTACGATGCTATATCGAGGAAATAAGCGTTTTGAAACCAGATAAATAATGAGCATGCTAAGAATGAAACCAAGGTGAGTTTCTAAGCTACTAAATATCTGAATTCCAAATTTTAATAAAATTCCTGCCAACATGGCACAAGTTAGACTTTGAGGAATATGTGCTAATAACTTTTGGAAAATACCTGAGAATCCAACTAGTGCGATTGCAACCCCACAGACAAGGAAAGCACCTATAGCCTCATATAAATCGTAATGTCCTGTAGAGGCAATAATCAATGCAATGCCGGGTGTAGACCATGCAGTAGCAACGGGATATTTATACTTCCAAGAGAGGATTAATCCAGATAAACCGATTGCAAGCCCAAGTGCCCAGAACCAAGAGCTAATTTGTGCTGTATTTGCACCTAGAGATTGAGCGCCTTGAATAACTAATATTGCAGATACACTGATACCAATCAGAAAGGTAATAAAACCCGCAAAAACGGCTGGGATAGAAAAATCTTGGATTACACGTTGCATCTATGCATCTTTAATTGATTAAAATTTATTGAAAAGTATAGCGTTAATGTTCTCTAAATCGTAGCTAAAAGATGATTGAATAAATTGATTAGTTGTTCAAATATGTATTAAGAAATGGTAGAAGTAGCCAAACGCAAACCGAAACCAAAGAATAAAATGCCGACAATAAAAATCCCGCTTGCCGCTAGTTTATAGTTATCTTTAAAAAAGCCTGCCAATTTTACACCTGAAAAAATGAGTGCTGTTAAATAACTAAAACTAATGATTTGCAAAATGATCGCTAAGATCAAAAAACTTAATGCAGGATATGCATAATTGGGTTCTACAAATTGCACGAAAAAAGATAAGAAAAAAAGGATGGCTTTAGGATTGAGGAGGCTAATGCTCAATGCAGTACGATAGGGATGTACTTTATCAAGTTGAGGTAAATCAGCTAGTTCAGCATTGATTGGTGGTTTTTTCCAAGTTTGATAAGCACCTTGTAGTAATTTAAAACCTAAGTATGCGAGATAACATGCACCTGTTAATTTTAAAATAATAAATAGGATCGGAAATGCTTTAAGTAAAGATGCTGCACCAAGTACCGTGCAAAGAATTAATACGAAATCACCTGTAAAAACTCCGCATGCGGCTAAATAGCCAGTTCGAATACCATAGCGAGAAGCAACGGACATTACGTATAAAGAGTTCGGACCAGGTAATAACACAATTAAGATTGTACCAATAATATAAGTGGTTAAATCTGTTATACCAAACACGATGAACTCATAAGAAAAACTGATTTTCGTTAATATAACAAAAATCAGTTTTTATAGGTGAAAAATCGACTAATTAAGCTTTGATTTCAGCATCAATACCAAAAGACTGACGTAGTAGTAAACTTAACTGATCACGTGCTTTGATAAAGCCATCAATACCGCCTTGTAGTAATTGAAACGCCATCAAATCTTGCTCTAATTCTGTCTTAAAGCTTTCTTTGGTTTGTGTAGTACGCTCGATTTTCTCAGCTAGTTTTGCCGTTGCTTCGCTTAATTGTGGTTCAACAATTTGCTGGTCTTGCTCTAGTTGAGCCAAAAGATTTGGAGCAATCGTTAGTAAATCACAACCTGCTAAACCAAGTACTTGTGCTGTACTGCGGAAACTTGCACCCATCACTTGAGTTGGAATGCCTTGTTGCTTGTAGTAGTTATAAATCTTTTTCACTGATAATACGCCAGGATCTTTTTCAATCGGGTATTGGTCTACACCTTCAGCTTTTTTATACCAGTCTAAGATACGACCCACAAATGGAGAGATCAACGTAATTTTCGCATCTGCGCATGCCTGAGCTTGATGCAAACCAAACAGTAAGGTGAGATTACATGGAATACCTTCAGCTTCTAAAACTTTTGCAGCTTGAATACCTTCCCATGTCGAAGCAATCTTGATCAAGATACGTGATTGATCGATACCATATCCTTTATACAGTTGTGAAAGTTCACGCGCCTTAGCAATCGTTGCTTCAGTATCATAAGAAAGAGATGCATCCACTTCAGTTGAAACACGACCATCAATCAGTTTTAAAATTTCAACACCAAATTTGACAGTCAAAATATCAATTGTACGCTCAATTAATGCATCACTTTGATAGCCTTCTTCTTTTGCTTGATAATAAGCATCTTCAATTAGTTCTTTGCTTTCAGGCTGTTCTGCTGCAGCAGTAATCAATGATGGATTTGTTGTTGCATCAAGAGGACGGAATTTTTCAATTGCTTCTAAATCACTACTATCAGCTACAACGGTTGTTAAATTCTTTAATTGGACTAATGCATTTTGAGTCATTGATATAACGTTCTTAATAAACAAAATTATAGGTAACTTCTTTATAGCACAAACTAAAAGAAAGCAAAGCACCGTTCACTGGATTTAAATACCGAATTACTATTTTATATTTGTTCTTTACGTTGTTTACGTATGTGCTCAATTAAAAATTGGGCAGCAGCGCCTAAATTACTTTCTCGACTCCATACCAAATCAACATAATATTCGAATTTAGGTGTGAAGTCGTAGATCTCTAAAACCTTTAATTTTTTCTTCAGTTCTGGGTTCTCATTGAACATTTCTAATGGCAATACACCCCAACCCAGATTTCTCACAATCATCATACATGCTGAATGATGGTTATCAGTGCGCCAGTACTCTTTAGAAAATAGGAGTTCTGGCTTGATGGTATTGTCCCGACTTGCGACAACAATTTGGCGTGTTTGCACCATTTGCTCAAATGAAACTTTATTCAACTGTGCGATGGGATGATTGATTGAGATGACAGGTATTAAAGCTTCTCTTTTTAACTCAACAAATTGTTCGCGGCTATCCAATTGTTCACGTTCAAACATTAAAGCCAGCTGAGCAGATTGATCGAGCAACATTTGTAAAGCATCTTCCTGTGGAGCAGAGACGATATTGATAGCTAAACTCGGAAAGTTTTGTTCGAGCAATGTGATGTAATCTGTCCAATTGGTGTGCAATAGTTCTGATACCACGACAATATTTAATGTGGATTCCAGACCGTTACTCAACGCGTGCGCATGCTGCTTCCATTGATTCATTTCAATCAAAAGCAATTGAGTTTTTTCATACAGCACTTTTGCCGCATCAGTAGGAATAGGTTCACGTCCGATACGGTCAAATAAATTGAGGTTTAAATCAATTTCTAAGTTTGCAATCGACATGCTTACCGCAGAAGGGACTTTACCTAACTTTCGTGCTGCTGCTGAGAATGAACCTGTTTCCATGACGGTTTGGAACATGAGTAGTTGTTCTTGATTTATATTCATCTGTCAATAAAACTGAAAGAATCTGATTGGATTGATCAAAATTATAAAAATAAAATGAGCCATATCCAAACAAAAGAGTGTTTTAAAAATGTTGATTTCCAAAAGAAGACTCATTCATGCGATCAGTTATGAAGTGATTTTATTGGTCATCATCGCTATCGCGTTAAGTTTTATTTTTAGTATGCCACTTGAAGTCACAGGTGTTTTAGGTGTGATCATGGCTGTTATTTCAGTGATCTGGAATATGATCTTTAATCACTATTTCGAGAAAGTTGAGTTTAAATATCAGTGGGAAAGAACGATACCTGTTCGTATTATGCATGCTATAGGGTTTGAGGGCGGTTTGATGCTCGCAACTATTCCAATTATTGCTTATATGATGAATATGTCATTTATCGAAGCATTGATTCTAGATTTTGGTTTGACCATGTGTATTCTGGTTTATACATTTATTTTCCAATGGTGCTATGACACGATTGAAAACCGTTTCTTTCCAAATGCAAAATTTGCATCTTAAAAGTAAATGAGTTTATAAAAAGCACTTTTCTGAGTGAGTTGAAGAGTGCTTTTTTTATGCAAAGAGATTCCATTTAGTGAGCATAAAGCTTGGATTATAAATTTAGATTTTAAAATTGAACTATCAAAATGCGATCTTTTTATTAATCTTCAAAATAGCCTAAGTAAAATTCAATGATAATTATCAAATATAGAATTTCTTATTTATCTAAAAAACATCATGCTAAACTAAGCCACTTGTCCTTTAAATTGCACGATTTTCTCTATGTTTCAACAAGAAATCTCTCAATTAAACTTACAACAA
>NZ_MELG01000041.1:0-1390 GCF_001767535.1 Acinetobacter sp. GWC1_38_13
GTCTTATTTCAGACTCATCCTGATTTAGTGATCAGAATTAAACTCAGTCAATTCGCCACTCAAATCAAAAATGCAGTACTTGCTTATAAAACTGCTCAACAAGAAAGCAAATATGCAGATGCATATGTTGAATTAGACCAAGTGCTTGCTGAAATGGAATCGTATAAACCCATAGTAAATGGTTATCCTCATTGGCAAAAAAGCTTTTATGCTGATTACATCTATGCTTTAGCGAAACGTAAGCGTTACACTGATATATTAACTACTTTACAGAGTATTAGTATTCCACTAGATCTTTGGCCAACTTATACACGTCATGCAATTGCAGATGCGTATTTTGCTACCAATCAACCTGAACAAGCAGAGCAAGTTTATTTGTCATTATTTAATGAAAAGAACTATGCTGATTATGATGTTTATTCAGCCTTATATTATGCGTATTTAGAACAAGAAAAATTTGAAGAAGCAAATAACTTGATTGATGAAATGGAACATCAATTAAGACGGTATCAATATAGCCAAGTAAAAGGTGTAGATCGTACAACTCATGAAGATTGGGAACAATATTTAAGTTTAAAAGGGTTAAATCTTGCTTATCGGAATGAGCTAGAAAAAGCCGAACAGTATTTTGAAAATTTGGTTTCAACCGCACCAGGTAATATTGGTTATCAAAATAATCTGGCTTTGATTCAACGTTGGAGGCAAAAACCATTAACAGCGAAACTAACTTTAGAACAATGGAATGGTTTGGATGAAGTCAGCCAAATGACGGAAATCAACCAAATGAATAATGCGCAAGCTCTGGGAAATATTTCATATTGGAGAGAATTAAATAAAAAGCTCTTACAATCAGCTGCGGACGATACAGGTGTCCAACTAAGTTATAAAGAGTTAAAGGATCGCGATCGGTGGAGTGTAGAACATCATAGTTATTTTTCAAGGAATAAGTCTAATGATGATCGTCTATTAAATAGTTTACGAGGATCAAACGAACAGAGTTTCTGGACGCGTTTAAATAGTCCTTGGTTCAATGATTATTATCGTATCTTTCTTGAGCATCAATATCGAAAAGCACGGTATAAAAATAAGAAATTAGACGATGCTCGGGAAGGGTTGGGAATGGAATGGTCTTCAAATAGAAAAACAGCCAATATTCTATTGTCCGAAAGAAAGGATCAAGAGCGACTTGGTGTTAGATTGGATTGGTCACATTGGTTAAATGATCATTGGGCATACAACTTCTCAGTCGATTCTGATGCTGATATACCATTACAAGCGATTGCCCAAAAGCATAAAGGGCAATCTTATGTAGCCGCGATGAATTGGCAAGCTAATGAGTCTCGAAAAGCAGGTATTCAATATCAAGCGATAGATATTGATGATGGAAATT
>NZ_MELG01000041.1:1406-13812 GCF_001767535.1 Acinetobacter sp. GWC1_38_13
GGCATATTTCAGTCAGCAATTTTTTCAATCACCACAACACACAAGCACAGCGACTGTTACTGGATATTACGGAAGAAATAAAGCTGTGCAAGTTGATTATTTTAACCCTGTATCTAGCCATAGCATCGAGTTAAATCTGCAACATGATTGGTTGACATGGCGTGAATATGAGCGTGACTTTAAACAGCATTTTGAGCTGACTCTGGGTACTTTTAAGCAAAAAGATTTTGCCCATCAGCCCGTTTATAACTTTTTGTATCGCCATGATTGGCGAATTTCACGTGTTTGGTATCTAAATTATGGCGTAGGGTGGGGATCTCATCCTTATGACGGTGAGCACGAAGACAAAACGTATGCCATTTTGGGCTTCGAAGGAAGGTTCTAATGAATATAAAATCTCCTTTCTGCTTATTGGCGTGTATAAGTGCAATGTCATTCAATCTGTTTGCACAACCTATCGATAAGGCAGTTTCCGAATCCGCACAAACGAGCTCTAAAGCTAATCAATTTGTGACGCTGACATTTCATGATGTTCGTGATGATGTCGCAGCAAAAGGTGATCGTGATTATTATGCGATTAGCAGTCAAAATTTTGCGCAATTTTTACAATGGATTAAAGATAATAAATGGCAACCGATACGATTAGAGGATGTTTGGCAAGCGCGTAATGCAGGAAAAGCTCTTCCTGAGAGAGCGTTGTTATTAACCGTTGATGATGGTGTATCGAGTGCATACACACATATTTTTCCATTATTAAAACTACATAAAATCCCTGCTGTATTTGCAATACCAACCAGTTGGATTAACGGCAATACCAAAGATGCTATTGAGGCATATGGTACAAGTAATTTGATGACATGGCAGCAAATGCGAGAAATGCAAGCTTCTGGCTTGGTGGAGTTTGGATCTCATAGTGACAATTTACATTACGGTATTGCCGCAAACCCTCAAAAAAATCTAGAGTTCGCAGCAATTACTCGGCAATATTTTCCTCAGTCTGAAAGTTATGAGACTGATGAAGCCTTTAGACGTCGAGTCTTGAATGACTTGCTACAATCTAAGCAAATTTTAGATAAAGAGCTAGGTACTAATACTCGCGCAATCTTTTGGCCTTATGGAGCTGTGACCAAAGAAACCGAGGAATTGGCGAGTATGGTAGGTTTACCGTTGTCATTTAGCCTAGGTAGTGAGTTAAACACAGCAGATTTATTTGGGACTTATCAACGTGCTTTGATCATTGATAATCCAATACCAGCTCAAATTTACGCTGAAATGCAAGATTTTGTATTGGATCGGCATGCACCTTATAAGCAACGTAAGAGTTTTTTGCGTTTTAATTTAGCTGAACTGGTAAAAGATAATGGAAATTCTGAACAGCGATTAGGTCAATTATTGGATCAGGTTGGAGCTTTTAAGTCGAATAATTTATTGCTGACCGTTGTTGAAGATCAGAATGATGATGGAAAAATTGATGTTGCTTATTTTCCTAATCGTAGTTTACCGATGAAAGCGGATTTATTAAATCGGGTGGTCTGGCAAGCACGTACACGGATTGCAAATAAAGTTTATGCAGAACTTCCTCTGAGTTTAGAAACTCAACAAGGTTACGACTTGTCAGAGTTAACTGCAGATTTAGTCAAAAATAATAGTTCCATCACGGGTTTGATGATTGAAACAGATAACACATTACACTGTGCAATTAGTCAGCGAGATTGGGATCACATTTGTCAGAAGAAAATCAATGATGTATTGGCGATCAAAAATAAGACTAAATTGAAAGCAAATTATTACGTCAATGTCAGTACAAATTATCAGACAGCACTAAAATTTAGTTACAAGGGAGCCCAGTGGGGTGGGCTACAAAAGTTACTGCAGTTGATTCCTGATCATGCTGATTTTCTGTATATCGCTTTAGATTCGAATCAATCAAAAAATAATATAAATGAGCTAGATAAAGTTTTATCGACTTTAACTGAACGTGAAAAACAACATTTGATCATTAGTTTGCAGATCGATAATCAAGCTTCTTCTTATGATTGGAAGAAATATCAGAAAATCTATCAGCAATTAAAAAGACAAGGTGTTCAAAAAATTGGTGTAGATAATTATCAGCTTTCTTATGGGGCTACGATTCATCAATATCTTTATCGTGAGTTGAGCTTAAATGGTAGTCCGCTCAGCTATCGCAATCCTTATGTGTTGAAACAAGGAGGGCGCTAATTATGGAATTTTTTTCAGATATTTCTTTAAGCGACTTATTTTTTGGCTTTGCATTTTTATTTCCTTTATTAATGGCTTGGCTTTGGATGGCGGGTGGAATTTGGTTTTATTTCAAACGTGAATTTCGGCAAACGGTTTTCCCTGAACCTAGTCAAGAAAGTTGTAGCATTATCATTCCTTGTTTTAATGAAGAAGAACAAATTCGAGAAACCATCAAGTTCGCTATGCAAAGCCAATATCCTGATTTTGAGGTGATTGCTATAAATGATGGAAGTACGGATAAAACCGCAGAGATTTTAGATGAACTTGCGTTGCACTATCCAAAACTACGTGTGGTGCATTTGGCAGAAAATCAGGGCAAAGCATATGCCTTGAGAGCAGGTGCGATGGTCAGCCAGCATGAGTTTCTAATTTGCATTGATGGCGATGCTTTACTGCATCCTCATGCCGTTTTTTGGATGATGAATCATCTAACACACTATCCGAGAGTCGGTGCAGTAACTGGTAATCCACGCATTATTAACCGTTCAAGTGTGTTGGGAAAAATTCAAGTGGGTGAGTTCTCTTCAATCATTGGATTGATTAAACGTGCACAACGTACTTATGGGCGGATTTTTACGGTATCAGGGGTGATTGCAGGTTTTAGAAAAACAGCACTAGATCGAATTGGTTATTGGCGTGATGACATGATCACAGAAGATATTGATGTCTCATGGCGGCTCCAGTTCGATCATTGGGACTTACAGTATGTACCAAAAGCACTTTGTTATATCTATATGCCTGAAACCTTTAAAGGATTGTGGCAACAACGCCTACGTTGGGCGCAAGGTGGTATCGAAGTCTTATTTGCTTATGTACCGAAGTTATTTAAATGGCGTTTAAGACGCATGTGGCCAGTCGTTTTTGAAGCAATTATCAGCGTGATTTGGGTTTATGTAATGACTGCTATCATTCTTCTTTATGTGATTGGATTATTTATAGAATTACCTGAACAATGGGCGGTTACTACCGTATTGCCTAACTGGTATGGGATTGTTTTAGGTACGACCTGCCTTATACAGTTTTTAGTGAGTTTGATGATCGATCGCCAATATGACAATAGTCGAACCTTACGGACATATTTTTGGGTTATCTGGTATCCATTATTTTTCTGGGTATTAATGACCATCACAACCGCGATCGCATTGCCAAAAACCATATTTAAAAAACCAAAACGTGCACGTTGGGTAAGTCCTGATCGTGGATTTAGAGAGGGGCAAGATCATGTCAAACTTTAAAATGGTCTATGACCTTACACAATTGGAAATTCCTCAGTACATTGATGAACCTCGTTATGTCAGAAACAAAACGGCTGGCTATGGATTGTTTTTTTTAGGTTGGTTGCTTTGGATATGGATTTTTATGCCATTAATCACTGCATTATTATGGATTTTCCAAGGTTTCAGTGTATATGAACAATTATTCGTGATGAATATACCAGAGCAATCGATTGATATCCTTTATTTAATCATTTCAATCATGTTGTTCATCCTGACTTTAATTATTTGGGCGACCTATAATTGGTTTCGTTTTTATAATAAAGAAAGAAGATCCTTTCCGAAAAATATTTCTGTTGATCAATTGGCACAGAGTTTCGAGTTAAATACCGAACAAATGAATGCCTTAAGAGATGCTAAGAATGTCACCCTGCATTATGATCAGGAAGGAAGATTAACCAATTTTGAGCTGGCTGAAAAACAATAAAAAACGCGGTCAAGACCGCGTTTATTTTTGACCTATTCTTATCAATCTAATTTATTTTGAGATTTTAAAGTGTTGGTAAGGCCGTTAATATCACCACCTTGTAGGCCTAATTCATTCATTAAGCTATCGATCAAAGGCGCTTGAGAACGGTAGCGTAGGGCACTATTCACAACCTGATCAGACAAAGATGTTTGACCATTTTCAGTGGTTTCACCTGATGTAGTACCACCAGCAAAACCATTTAAACCATTCACCTGTAGAATCTTGATATCGTCAATATTCTCCATTGGTTTAACGCTTTCACGAATAATATCTGGTAAATGTTTGAGTAAGGCTAAACGAACTTGCATCTCCACTTGCTCTGCAGAAAGAACATTGGCTGCCTCATTCACTGCACGTGTACCTTCAGCATCTACTTGATATTGCTTTTCGAGAGCTTGTGCGAGAAGTACCTTAGCATCAGCTTCACCTTTTGCCTTTAAGCGTATTTTTTCGGCTTCAGCTTCTGCAGCAATTCGAACAGCTTCTGCTTCATCTGCTGCAGCTTTTTTACCTGCATCAGCTGCCACAGTAATCGCAATCGCTTCTTTTTCAGCAGTTTGTTTGGCTGCTACAAGCTCGACAGCTTTTTGACGTTCTGCTCTTTGAGTTTCTCGCACCGTGACGACTTCTTCTTCAGCTTTTACAGCCTCAGCTCTGGCTTTGTCAGCTTGAGCTTTAGCTTCAGATTCGGCACGTGATTTTTCAGCGATAGCAATTGCACGATCTTGCTCTGCGAGTTCGATAGTTTTTTTCTGTTCAACTTGTGCTTTTTGAATAAGTTGAGCTTTTTGGATATTTTCGTTTTCTACATCACGAGCAGAAGCGATACGTTTAAGTTCAACTTCACGTTCAGCAGCAATACGAGCTTCTTCGGCTTCACGCTTTTTACCTGCTTCTTGAGAAGCAATTTCAGCATGTTGTTCTGCTTTACGAATCGAAATTTCGCGTTCTTGTTGCAGTTTTGCATATTCTTCTTCACGAGAAATCTCAAGGCGCGCACGCTCTGCTTCAAGATTTTTAGCACGAATCGCTAAATCAGCATCCTGTTCAATATCATTACGCTTCTTACGACGGTCTTCGATTGTTTCTGTAAGTTTAGTTAAGCCTTCAGCATCAAAAGCATTTTGTGGATTGAAATATTCAAAACCAGTTTGATCTAAACCTGTCAATGAAACGGTTTCAAGTTCTAAACCGTTTTTAGATAAATCTTCAGAAACCACCTGTTGAACTTTTTGTACAAAGTCGACACGCTTTTCATGCAGTTCTTCCATTGCCATTTCCGCGGCTACAGCACGTAAAGAGTCGACAAATTTACCTTCGACTAAATCTTTTAACTCCTGTGGAGACATGGTTTTCCGACCTAAGGTTTGTGCTGCAGTCGCAATGGATTCACCTGTAGGTTTAACGCGAACGTAGAATTCTGCCATTACATCTACACGCATACGGTCACGTGTAATCAAAGCTTGGTCAGCTGCACGTTTTACTTCTAGACGCAATGTGTTCATATTGACGGGGATGATTTCATGCAATACAGGAAGCACAATCGCACCTCCATTCAAGATGACTTTTTCTCCACCGAAACCAGTTCTTACGAATGAAACTTCTTTGCTTGAACGAGTATATAAACGAGCAATGACGATACCGATAAATATCAGTGCTGCGAAAATTACACCTGTAATAATTAAAATTTCAGTCAATGCTGAATTGAACATTAAAACACCCTCATATCATTTATATTAAGAAAAATTAAGCGGAAATAGCCTGAAAGCCAATTTTGGTTCTTTGAGTTAAAATCACATCTTGACCTTGAGTAAAAACAACATCTAATTCTGGTTCCACTAAAACATAGTGCATTTGTCCAAATTGATCTTTCACTTTTGCTTGGGCAGGAGAATTAGGCTTTGCCTCACCCAATATAATTTTGGCAGTACGACCAATCAGATCATCACTATGAATTGCAGTTGTTTCATCTTTAGGAATAATTTTGGAAATGAGTTTTGCTGCAACACGAACGAGTGGCATACATAGAAAAAGACAGGCAGGTGCAATGATCCAAGCAGATAGATAGTGTTCAGTAAAATTGAAAAAAACATCTTGAATAATTAAACCAGTGAGTGAATAAACAGTTAGGAAAATAATCAACCAAACTAGTAAAGGTACTTTTCCAAGATACAGCCATTCTAAAAACTGAGTGAAAAGGTTATCTGCATGATCCATTGAAACATCAGCGTGATCAACGTCAGTCAAACTATCGGGAAGAAATTGATCGATGAAGCTGCTGCTTCCCCCAAACATTAATAAAATCAATTCCAATACACCTATACATAGACATAGCAATAAAGAAACGCTAAAAACAATGTTGGAAGGGTGTATTAATAAATCCCATATCATTTGTATATACTCTTTTTTCTTTTGGAAAAATTTTTTTAAAAAAATTATAAAAACTAATTATTTATAAGATTAATTGTATCGAGCATAAAATTCAATCAAATTCCAAGCTAAATATTTAAAGCAAAAAAAACGCAATGATTGGGGTTGTCATTGCGTTGAACAACGAATCTGTAAAACAGTTTCGGTTGAAAGGAGAAATGTCATGAGATTAGTGTTATCTAACCTACTTGGCTATACTAATAAAAAACTTGACTGTGTTCATAGATATTCGTGTTAACGAGTGTTATCAAGTGTTAATAAGTGACAAAATTTGTTAGTTATTGGGTTCGGGTTAAAGTTCCTAAAATAAACTTAAATCAAAAGCTTAAATAAAAATAGCCCAAAAAATGGGCTGTTTTTATGGTAAAAGTATTGTAATTAGAATTTAAATAAACCTAATCCACTTTTTACTTCATCTAAAGTTTGTTGCGTGATATCTCGACATTTGTCAGTACCATGCTTAAGAATATCCATAATATAGTCTGGATCTTTTTCAAGTTCAGCACGACGTTCACGGATTGGAGTGATGAGTTCCTTTAGAATACCTTCTAAGCGTTTTTTAACTGTACCATCACCTAAACCACCACGACGATAATGTGCTTTTAATTCTTCAACTTCTTCTTTGTTTGGATCAAATGCATCTAAATAAGTGAATACGATATTTCCTTCAACTTGACCTGGATCTTCAATACGCAAGTGATTTGGATCGGTGTACATCGCATTGACAGCTTTTTTAATGTCTTTATCAGAAGCATTTAAAACAATAGTATTACCTAAAGACTTTGACATTTTTGCCTTACCATCAAATCCAGGTAAACGTCCCATGTTCGATAATAATGCTTTGCATTCAGGTAGGAGGTCATGTCCAATTTGACGATTTACACGACGAACAATTTCATTGGTTTGTTCAATCATTGGAATTTGGTCTTCACCTACTGGTACAACCGTTGCTTTAAATGCCGTAATATCCGCTGCTTGAGCAACTGGATAGCATAAAAAACCAGCAGGAATATCACGCTCAAAACCGCGCATCTGAATTTCAGATTTAATTGTTGGATTACGTTCTAAGCGAGCAACCGTAACGAAGTTGAGGTAAAGCATGGTCAGCTCATTGAGGGCTGGTAAACATGATTGAACGCAAATCGTTGTTTTAGTTGGATCAATTCCAACGGCAAGATAATCTAAAGCAACTTGAAGAATATTATTTCGTACTTTATCAGGATTATCTGCGTTATCAGTCAAAGCTTGAGCATCAGCAAGTAATAAGTGTTGATGATGACTGTCTTGTAAACCAACACGAGAACGCAATGAACCGACAAAATGACCTAAATGAAGTTGTCCAGTAGGGCGGTCGCCAGTCAAAATGATTGGACGTTGATCAGCATTACTCATGATATGTTCCAAGTTTCAGTGATTTCATAAATATAAAATTGACCTTATTGTACGGGAAATAAAAAAATTTCGTCAGCGATTGAACAAACTTTTATGAAAATAATGTTGTGAATTTATTGAGTAAATCTACAATAGCGAGATAAATACAAACTAGGAAATAAAAATGGCGAGTGGTTTATTACTATTACTTGATGATATTGCAACAATTTTAGATGATGTTGCTGTAATGAGTAAAATGGCAGCAAAAAAAACAGCTGGCGTATTAGGTGATGATTTAGCTTTAAACGCTCAACAGGTGAGTGGTGTTCGCTCTGACCGAGAATTACCAGTTGTGTGGAGCGTAGCAAAAGGCTCATTTGTTAATAAACTCATTCTTGTTCCATTAGCATTGTTAATTAGCGTAGTTGCACCTTGGCTTATTAATCCATTATTGATGATTGGTGGTCTGTTCCTTTGTTATGAAGGTGTAGAAAAAGTAGTACACATGCTACATCACAAAAAAGCAAAAACTGCCGAAGAAGCAAGTGCTGATCTAGAAGCAATAGAGGTTGATTTAGCAAAATTTGAAAAAGAAAAAGTCAAAGGTGCAATACGTACAGATTTTATTCTATCTGCTGAAATTGTTGTGATTTCGTTGGGTACTGTTGCGACAGCCGCATTTATGACTAAAGTATCTGTATTGAGTGTTATTGCGATTGCCATGACAATTGGTGTTTATGGTTTTGTAGCGATGATTGTCAAAATTGATGATTTAGGGTTGTATTTAACTCAACAAGCTTCAGAATTTAAAAATAAAGTAGGTCGTGGTTTACTGGCTTTTGCTCCGATTCTGATGAAAACATTGTCTGTCGTTGGTACAGTAGCAATGTTTTTAGTCGGTGGTGGCATCATTACACACACGATTCCTTTATTACACCATTTTACGGAAGAAACTGTTGATCATTTGGAGTTAATCCCAAGTTTTGGTTCAATCATTGGTGCATTAACACCAACATTAATTAACTTGGGTATTGGATTTATCGCGGGTGCTATTGTATTAATTGTTGTCGGGCTAATACAAAAAGTTTGGTCAAAAGCATCTAAATAAAAAGAAACCGTCATCATTATAATAAAGAGAGGTAGTCATGCGTTGGAAAGGGCGTCGTGTAAGTACCAATGTGGAAGATCGTCGTGGTGGTGGCGGTGTTAAAGCTGGTGGTATTAGTATCATCGGTTTAGTGGTTGCATTTATTGCTTGGAAGTTTTTTGGTGTTGATCCTCAGCAAGCTTACCAAGCAACACAAGCTGTTACCAGTGAAACAACATCAACAGCCGAAGCACCGCAAAATCTGACTTTAGAACAAAAAGAAGCAAGTGAGTTTGTGGGTACGGTATTAGCTGATACAGAAGATACATGGACGCCAATTTTTCAACAATTAGGCATGACTTATAAGCCACCTCGACTAGTTTTATTTAGTGGGGTAGTGAAGTCAGGTTGCGGTACTGCGCAATCGGCAATGGGTCCCTTTTATTGCCCAGCAGACCAAAAGGTTTATATCGATACTTCTTTCTTTAAAGATATGCGCCAACAAATGGGTATTTCTGGTGAGCAAAATCAAACAGAATTGTCACGTCAAGATCAAGCTGGGGATTTTGCACAAGCTTATGTCATAGCACATGAGGTTGGACATCATATTCAGAACCTACTTGGTATCTCAGGAAAAGTGCAGCAGGCTCGTGCGCAATCCAGCCAAGTAGAAGGAAATCAACTTTCAGTTCGCTTAGAACTTCAAGCAGATTGTTTCGCTGGTATTTGGGCGAATCAAAATCAACAAAGAACACAATTTCTCGAACAGGGTGATATCGCAGAGGCAATGGATGCTGCTGAAAAAATTGGTGATGATTACTTACAAAGAAAAGCAACAGGTCAAGTTGTACCAGATAGCTTTACTCATGGTACAAGCGAACAACGTATGCAATGGTTTGAGTTGGGATACACCACAGGTGATATCAATCAATGTAATACTTTTAAATAGTCTGAATTTTATTTATTGTTGATTTTCATACGAAATTTATACCGATATATCGTTTCGCTCGATTAAAATAACAATGTTTAGCTGATGGAGTAATTTCCTAGCTAAACTATAAGGTTTAGAAAAAGAAAGAAAAAGAAGTGAACTTCTGATGAGGTGATGCCTTATGCATTTATATTGTACGCATTATGGCGAGAGTCTGAGCACTGAATGAGCTAAATCTGAAGGTGATGAAAAAAGAGGTGGTATGGGTAATTTTTTTCTCTTACAAGCTTTGACAGCAGTTTTTACTCTCTCAATTGCAACCACTATTTTCAACAAACGTGTACTCGGTTTCCCACAAGCAATTGGGGTGCCGATTGTCTCAGCTATCTTTGTATTTTTATTACAATGGGGTGCCAGTCTTTTAAACGGGAACCAATTTGTTGAAATCAATATTCACAATATTGAATCCGCAGTACGTGATATCGACTTTTATGATTTTCTAATTAATGGTGTGATTTGTTTCATTCTTACATCATCAGCTTTAAAGTTCAAAATTTCTGACCTACAAAATTATTGGAAACCGATCAGCATTCTTGCCACCATTGCGCTAGTACTTTGCGCGATGATTTATGCTGGATTACTTTATGTATTCCAATGGTTAGTTGGTTATCCAGTACCGATTTCTGTATTGCTGCTATTAGGTGCTGCATTAGGTGCAACAGATCCTATAGGGATTAAAGGGGTCTTAAGTTCCATTCGAGCACCGCATCATTTGATTGTAAAACTAGAAGGCGAATCATTATTTAATGATGCGATGTGTATTGCGTTATTCATGACATTACTCAACGTTATTCGTGGCGAGCATTTTTCACTTATCAGTACGATTGAAACACTAATCTACGAAATTCTTGTTGCAGTGCTTATAGGATTTGCATTTGGACTTGGGATTTTACGGCTACTAAAAGGTAAGCATGAGATGGAATCTTTGATTCTTACAACTGCTTTACTAGCCAGTGGTTCATATTTAGTTGCACTATTTGCACATGCTTCAGCACCGATTGCATGTGTGATTGGCGGCTTGATCGTTGGTAATAAGTGGCAGGAGATCCGAGAACAACGCGAAATCAGGGAGGTAAATCATTTTTGGCATACCGTCGAAGGGATTATTAACTCGTTCTTGTTTACTCTAATTGGCTTAGAGCTTTTTATCTTAGATCTAAGTGCAAACTTGATCATCGGCGGAATATTTGCCTTTTTAATTCTGCATCTCTCTCGATTCGCAGCGAATTTTGCGGCGTTCAGGCTTTTTCCCTCTTTTAAGAACAAAAGTTATAACGGTAGTTTAACTATTCTTTCTTGGGGAGGTGTTCGAGGTGGAATCTCATTGGCATTAATACTCGCTGTAGCAAACATTCCTGCTTTAAGTCCTTATAGTAGTATTTTAATTGGTTACACATTCATTAGTGTTCTGCTGTCTGGCGTTGTTTGTGGTTTAGGTTTACCCGCAGTAATGAATGCATTTTATTACAATCCCAATGAGGAGAGAAATGGTGTAAAAGGTGCTTACCAACGCTTATGTCATAAAATGAATCGCCGTGGTTTTAAGTATGTGGTCACAGAAGACCAAGATGGAAAGGAAATCATTAAAATCTATAACCCTGAGCTAATAACCAATAAAAAGTCTGAAGATACAAAAACAGAAATCTATCATCCAGAAAAAGAAAAAGAAGTTGAACAATTGCAGAATCCGAATAATTTCTAAAATACATTGCATGGTTATGTAGTTCTAGATTTGAACTTGTTTATTTGTGTTTATACGATAATAAGTTTTTTTTAATATGTAAGTTTTGTTAGTCCCTAACGAGATAAAAACAGAATAATTTCAATAGGGTTTATGGCTAAGCTCTTGAAAAATTTTGCTTATTTTTTATCCATAAATTGACATTTTCTATGGAAAATACGATTTTAATGAAAGTAATTATTGGTCTGCTGAATAACTGATTGTTATTAGTCAATTTTAAATTTTGTTACTTAATTTACTGATCTGTAAATAGTTAAAATATTATACTTTTAGTTAATATATTTTTTTTTAATGTGTTGAGTTAACCTTAAGAGAAAAGCCGGTTTAACAATTGTTAATAATATTTAACAAATTAATTCACAAGTGTATTTTTTTTAATTATTTAAAGTTTGATTTAACGGTTTTTGACTTTTTAATCAAAATGTCCTGTCATTTTTGTAAATTTTTTTTGTGATATATTTAACAAAAAATGATCTTAATTTAGATTCTAAGAGGTATGGGAAATGATTATTAAACTTGACGAATATACATACACAAAAATTATTAAATAATCAGAGGAATAGCCAAAATGTCTGAAATTCAAATTATTTCTAAGGAAAGCCATAAAACACTTTCTACTACAATGGAAAGTACTACGGTAATCCTCCCATAAATAACCGAAGTTAAAAGTAGAGGTTAAGCAGCCATTAGAGGTGGCTTTCCTTTGTTAGCTTGATGTGGTCTTTCATGGTTGTAATGCCACAACCAGTTTGTTGCATAATCTTGTACTTCATCCAAAGTA
>NZ_MELG01000042.1:0-13718 GCF_001767535.1 Acinetobacter sp. GWC1_38_13
TACTTTTTTCATCGGGACATTCTCTCAAGAAAAGTGGTCTCCGACAAACCCGGTACGGTTCAACTAATAGTAAAGTCAAATGTGGTGGCTGTGAGCGTACCAGTGTTAGTATCGCCTTTTACTTCAAAGGACTTCCAAAGCTCTTGATTTTCACTAGGACCAAAAGGATTAATGGTTCCATTGTTTAAAGCATCTTGGAGTTTACTTTTGTTTAAATACCCTCCAGCAAAACCGTCTGTCGCTTCACTACGTGCATAAGATAAACCTGTATTGATATCCCAACCGTAAGCTTCACCCTCTAAAGAGATTAATGCCCGATGTGATTCATTCACTGGATTAGACATGCGATTACCAGCTTGTGATCTCAAATAAAGTTCAAGGGGATTACCACTTAATCCAGCAACTTCAGGAGTTATACCATTACCAGGATAGTATGGACTTGTAGAAGGAAGAGTAACGGAGCGGCTGTAAACATCAGGTGCGATTGATGTAGTCACCTCATTTCGTGAGTAAACATATTCAGCGATAGCATTGAAATTATCATTTAATTTGAACGTACCTCGTCCTAAAGCAGATATTGTTTCTGTTTTGGGTACAATTCCTATCAATGCTTGTGTGTTGAGATAGCAGAGCCCACTATCAGCGATAGTATTAGGTGCATTATTACAGTTTAGATCGCCATAAGGATTACCAAGAGCTCCTGTAACGGGATCACGAAAATTTGCTGGGAAACCATTTGCAGAAGTTCCATCAATACCAAGCTCCGGTATTAAACCACCGCGTCGGCTAATTTTACGGTCTTTCGCCATAATGTCATTTGAACGACGATAGTCAATAACCCCCATAAGATTAAAGCCTTGTTCATCAAGATCACCATACCCCCCAAAAATTGAAATGTCTTGTTTATCACCACCACTTTGTTCTGGTTGAATAAAGCCAGCACTAATATTTAAACCTTCAAAAGACTTCTTGGTGATAAAGTTGATTACCCCAGCAATTGCATCCGCACCATAAATTGCCGAAGCACCATCACGTAAAATCTCAATACGATCAACCATTGCCATTGGAATAATATTTAGGTTTGTGGTTGAGGTGCTAAATGGACTGTATGCTAAACGTCGACCATTTAATAAGATTAATGTTTTATCCGTACCTAATGCTCGAAGATTCGCAGAAGAACCCTCAGTATTACTTGCACCTACATTTTGAGCTGTAGAAAACCCTGCTTGATTGGCACTAACCTTGGTTAAAGCTTCTTCGACTGTTGTAACACCTTGCTTTACAAGGTCATCTGCTCTAATCACCGTGATCGGAGATGCACTCTGTGCAGCAACGCCTTTAATCGATGATCCTGTAACGGCAACTTTGACGACTTTGGCGGGTTTATCCTCCGTGGTCGACTCATTTTCAGCTGCATGGGTCATTGTTAAACACAACATACTGAGACTCAGGGTACTGAGTTTGAGTACGGTTTTGCTCGCTTTTGGCATAGCATTTGATTGAACGAAATTAGTTTTTTTCATTAAATTTATAACCCCTAGTGGATTGTCACTCTTAAAGACTGAACAAGAGCGTTTTAGCAAGACATGTGCCAAATACATTTTTTGGATCAGGTTTAATCTAGAGTAAATTGTGTAAAAGCGTTCTAGTTTTATTGAATAAGCTTTTCATATTTTTACTATTTATTAAAAAATTATGAATTTATAAAAATATTTTTTATTGGCATTTTTTTACAGTTTTCTAGGTTTTATACATGGTATTAAAATGAAACATGCTAATTTATATGTGCATTTATTTGGTGCATTTTTATTTTATGTATTTTAAAACATGTATTTATAGCCTCTTATTTTAATTGTTAAGAATATTATGAAAAAATGAGATTTTGCATAAAGTTACTTTTAATTAGGATGAATAAATATTGATTGGAGGGGTGAATAGACGGGAGTCTAATTTTTCTATTTTTAAATTTGTTTGAAAAGTGGCATGAAATTAGCAATGTAATTTTGGGTCTTGATGTCGGTTTTACATCTGAATTATTTTTATGATTGGTAAAAATATCACAAACCATTCATTTTTGTGAACAAGATCATTGGATTAAGTCAGGCAGGTGAGATCGATGTGTGGTTGAATGCTATTCGAAAGTCTAGTATTTATTAAAAAACGATAATGTGAGCATTGAATTGAAGTCTAAATTTTTTACGGTCGCTTTGTTCTCAACCGTTATTGTATTTGCTCCTTTGGGAAACGCTAAAACTCCAGCGCAAGCGGATAAGGTGCTTCGAATCGCATTTGAAGCGCCTGACGATGGTTTTGATATGGTCAAAACTTTTAATTTTTATAGCGGTAATGTAGCCGATGTTATTTTTGAGAGATTGCTGCAATACGATTATCTAGCTAATCCTGTCAAGTTGGTTCCAGCTACGGCACAAAGTATGCCTGTGATCAAAGAAAATGGGAAAGTTTATATATTTAAAATAAAGCCAGGTATTTATTTTACTGCTGATCCAGCATTTAAAGGTCAGCGTAGAGAGTTAATTGCAGAAGACTATGTGTATTCGGTCAAACGTATTTTAGATCCTAAAAATCATTCTTCTTCATATGCATTTATCGACCAGAAAATTGTGGGTGCAAATGCCTTAGTTGAGCAAGCAAAACAAACAGGTCGCTTCAATTATGATGCCAAGATTGAGGGGGTAAAAGCCTTAGATCGATACACACTTCAATTTACCTTGACTCAACCTGATTATAACTTTCCCTATATTCTAGCTTATAGTACGTTTGGTGCTACTGCTCGTGAAGTAGTTGATTATTATAAAGATCGATTGGGAATGCACCCCGTAGGTACAGGACCTTACATGCTGAGTAAGTATGTGCCCCGTAGTAAAATAGAACTAGTAGCTAACCCAGATTATCGAGGTTTTGTTTGGAATTTTAAATCGACAGGAACTGCTTGGGATAACCAGTTAGTTAAAGAAATGACAGGCAAAAAAATGCCTCAAATTGGTAAAGTAAATATCAGTATTATTGAAGAAGAGCAGTCACGTTGGCTGGCATTTCAATCAAAACAACTCGATTTCGATAAGCTCACCTCGAGTTCCATTCCTAAAGTTTTAGACCAAAATAATCAACTTAAGCCTGCGATGCGACAAAAGGGGATTCGACTTTATCCGAACAAGGAGGCAGAGATCACCTATACCATGCTGAATATGCGTGATCCAATCATAGGTGGGAACAGTTTGGACAAAATTGCATTAAGACGCGCAATTGCGATGTCATTTAATGTTGATGAATATATTCGGATACTGAGAAAAGGACAGGCTGTTAAAGCTGAAATGTTGGTACCCGCGGGGGTAAATGGGCACAATCCAAAATATCGAAGTAGTATTGGCTATAACCCGAGTTTGGCTAATAAACTGTTAGATCATTTTGGTTATAAAAAAGGTGCTGATGGTTATCGAAATCTGCCAAATGGCAAAGCACTTGTTCTAAAAATAAATACTGAAAGTGGCTCATCCTCAGTGATGTATTCGGAGTTGTGGAAAAAGAATTTAGATGCGATCGGCATTCGCGCAGATTTCAGAGTAAGTAACTTCGCAGATAACTTAAAAGCAGCGACGCAATGTCAATATATGATTTGGGGTGGAGCTTGGCATGCAGACTATCCTGAAGGAGAAAATTTCACGCAACTATTATATGGACCGAATGTAGGCAGAGGTAATCAGTCTTGCTATAGCTCATCCGCTTATGATGGTTTGTATAAACAAGCGATGCAACAGCCTCCAGAAAAGCGCATGCCATATTACGAAAAAATGAGTCGTCAAATTGAAGCTGACAATCCTCTAATTTTACAAGATACCCGTATTCGAAATTGGGTGATCCAATCCCACGTTCAAGGTTTTAAAGCCCATCCAATTATGAACAGTAACTGGCAATATTTAGATATTGCTTCACCACGACAAAAATAAGTGTTGAGTTCAAGATGAAGCAAAATTATAAACTTTCATTGAAATCCTACAGTTTGGCGCTTTGTGTTGGGCTTATAGCGAGTTCTACAACCACTTTGACATTTGCTAAAAGTCCAGCTGATCCAAATAAAGTATTGCGTTATGTCTTTCCAGTCGCTGAAACTGGTTTTGATCCTGCAGGTGTGCATGATTTGTATTCTGCACATGTGAATGGTTCGATTTTCGAGACTTTATATACATATGATTATTTAGCATCGCCAGCAAAGTTAGTCCCTCGCACGGCAGTCGCATTACCTGAGATTAGTGCAGATGGTTTGACGTATACCATCCGTTTGCAAAAAGGGATTTATTTTGCAAATGATCCTGCTTTTAAAGGAAAAAAACGTGAACTCACATCTTTTGACTATGCGTATACCTTTAAACGACTCTTGGATCCGAATCTACATTCACCGAACAGTTGGTTACTGGATGGACGTATTGTTGGAATGGATGCGTTACAGAAGCAAGCGCAAAAGAATGGCAAATTCAATTACGACCAACCGATTGCGGGATTACAAACGCCAGACCGATACACATTGGTTATCCGTCTAACTCGACCAGACCAAAACTTTCCAATGTTACTTGCACATCAACCAGCAGGTGCTGTGGCAAGAGAAGTGATCGAAAAATATCGAAACAAAGCTGGGTTTGCGATGGGTCATCCTGTGGGTACAGGACCTTATATGTTATCTCGCTGGACACCAGGTTCAAGAATTATTTTAAAAGCCAATCCTGATTTTCGTAGTTTTGTATGGAACTTTAAAGCGAGTTCCCCTGAAGACCAGAAAATTGTAAAAGCGATGCAAGGCAAAAAAATGCCTCAGATTGGTGTGATTGACATCCAAGTGATGGAAGAAGGGCAATCCCGCTGGTTGTCATTCAGTAAAGATGAGGTTGACTTATTTCAACTTGATGGTGAATTGACTGTACAGGCTTTACAAAATGGTAAGTTAAAACCTGAATTGGTGAAAAAAGGTGTGCAATTATCTCGCATCGTTGATCCATCACTTGACTATCATTATTGGAACATGCAAAACCCTGTTGTTGGGGGATTAAGCAAAGAAAAAATAGCCTTACGCCGTGCGATTGCGATGGCATTTTCTGCAGATAACTACATCAATATCTTGCAAAAAGGTGATGCTAAAAAATTACAAGCACCAATCCCAGAAGGTGTTGTTGGTTATGACCCAAATTACAGATCAAGTATTCCTTATTCAGTCAAAGCAGCCAATCTATTATTAGATCGTTATCTGTACAAAGTTGGTACAAATGGTTGGAGAACCTTGCCAAATGGTAAGCCTTTGGTCATAGAGATGACTGTTAGTGGTAGTAGTTTACGTAGTCAACAACAAGCTGAATTCTGGAAGAAAATCCTTGATGGTCTCAAGATACAGATGACCACACAATCTCTCCCATTTTCAGAAGCCTTGAAGTTGGAAAAGCAATGTAAAACCATGTTCAAAGCTTCAGCTTGGATCGCAGATTATCCTGATGCCGATAATTTTATGCAGTTGTTTTATGGCAAAAATATCAATGTAACGAACAATGGTTGTATCAAAATTCCTGAATTTGATCGTCTTTATGAACAAACTCAAAACATGGTGCCAGGTCCAGAGCGCGATGCCATATACAGAAAAATGTCACGTATTTTAGAGGTTTATATGCCTGTACAAGTGATCGGTGCTCGTTACCGAAATATTCTGGCGCAGCCTCGAGTGATTGGTTTTAAAAAGCATCCAATACTTCCTGCGGAGTGGATGTACATCGATATTGATATGAAGAAATAAAATTTAAAGAACTGGAGTAACAATGAAACATTACAATTTAAAACTCACCACCTTCTGCCTACTCACGATGGGAGTTAATCAATTTTCATCGGCAGATAACTTGACTCGACAAACCTTACCGTTATTTCAGTCAAAAGATATTCCAGCATTATGTGACGCCAAAATTAACGATGTTAAAAAACAGCTTACGTCCTTAGAAGCTCTTCAACTTGCTCAAGATACGCCAGCCGCTCCAATATTGGCAAAATGGGATGCGATTCTTGCTTCTTTTGAGAATTTTTACGGTCCAATCGGTTTATATAGCAACGTAGATCCTGATGAAGCAGTTCGCAAAGCTGCAGAAGATTGTGAGGTTAAAATTAGTCAGTTTCAAACTGAAATTTTGCAAAATTCAAAACTTTATCAACAATTTAAAAAAATTAAATCTACTGATCCTATCGATCAAAAGTTTCAAGCTGATATCTTGAAAGATTTTGAAGAAAAAGGGATACAACTCCCTGTTGATAAACAGCAGCGTTTAAAAGAAATATTGGATCAACTCACTAAAATAGAGCAAGAATATAGTCGGAACGTTCGTGATAATAAGCAGAAGCTAGAATTTACTGCTGCTGAGTTAAAAGGTTTACCACAAAGCTATATTGATGCTTTAAAGAAAAATGAAAAAGGAAGTTATTTACTAGGATTTGAATATCCAGAATATCGTCCATTTATGGAGCTTGCAGAAAATGACGAGGCACGAAAGCGTTATCAAGTCGCATTTACACGCCGTGGTGGTGAAAAGAATCTGAATTTATTAAAACAAGCTGTCGATTTGAGATATGAACTTGCAAAACTGTTTGGAAAATCAAGTTATGCTGAATGGGTTTTACAAAAACGCATGGCAAAAACACCTGAAGCAGTGAATACCTTTCTGGCAGATATTCATGCAACAGTTTCGCCTTTAGAACAAAAAGAAGTACAAACCTTACAAGCATTTAAAGCTCAAACATTAAATATTCCACTTGAGCAAGCCAAAATCGAACGATGGAGTGAAGCGTACTGGAGTGAAAAGTTACGCAAAGCTAAATATCAAGTAGATCAAGAAAAACTGCGTGAATATTTTCCAACTCAAGCAGCACAAGATTGGTTATTTGCGATTTCATCTAACTTATATGGTATCGAGTTTAAACCTGTAAAAGTGCCTGCGTGGCAAGATGAAGTTGAATATTACGATGTAACGGATACCAAAACTGGAAAATTGCTGGGCGGACTATACATGGACAAATTCCCACGTGAAGGGAAATATGGTCATGCTGCTGTGTGGAGTGTTTATGGGCGAAGTACATTAACTGATCGTAAACCTATTTCAGCTTTAGTGACTAACTTTAACCGTCAAGGATTGACCAGTGATGAGCTAGAAACTTTTGTACATGAGTTTGGACATGCTTTACATGGCATCCTTTCCAACACTCGATATTCATCACAAACGGGCACTACCGTTGAGCGAGATTTTGTAGAAGCTCCTTCTCAGATGTATGAAGAATGGGCAAGACGAAAAGAGACACTTTCTAAACTTGCAGATTATTGCCAACCTGCCTGCCCAAGAGTTGATGAAGCATTAATTAAAAAGTTAGCCGCTGTACATAGTTACGGTCGTGGTTTGCATTATGCACGTCAAACTTTATACGCCCAGTATGATATGGCATTGCATGGAACGGATGCTTTGAAGGTACAGCCATTGGATGTGTGGAAGAAAATGGAAAATGCTACAGCACTTGGGTACGTACCAACAACTGAGTTCCCTGGACAGTTCAATCACATCATGAATGGTTATCAAGTAGGTTATTACGGATATATGTGGTCTGAGGTTATGGCTTTGGATATGTTGTCGGCATTTGGCGATAACTTAAATAATCCAAAAGTTGGTCAGCATTATCGACAAACAATTTTATCTCAAGGTAGCCAAAAACCAGCAGAAAAGTTGGTCGAAGATTTCCTCGGACGTAAACCGAACAACAAAGCATTTTTTGATGAAATTACAGGTCAACGAGTGAAATAAGGGAGCATCTTTATGCTGGCATATATCATACGCCGTATATGGCAGATGATCCCAACGATGCTCGGGGTCGTGCTGCTGATTTTTTTCTTATTCAATTGGGTGGGGGGAGATCCTGCATATATCTTGGCAGGAAAAATGTCGAATCCTGAGCAAATAGAAAATATCCGTCAACAGTTAGGTGTCGATCAGCCTTATTACGTTCAACTTTGGATCTTTATCAAGCAAATTATAAGCTTCGATTATGGTGTGAGTTGGAGTACAGGTGAATCGGTCTCGCAAATTATAAGCACGCGTTTAGGGCCATCATTGACGATTTTGATTCCATTGACGATTTTACAAACCGTTATTTCGATCATTTTGGCGTTGGCTGTTGCCTCAGTGCGAGGAAGTTTGACTGATCGTATGGTAATGATGCTTTGCACGATTGGAATGTCGATTAGTATTTTGGTTTATATCATTATTTTTCAATACTTCTTTGCTTATCAACTTGGTTGGTTTCCAGTTCAAGGCTGGAGCGATAGCTTCAGTGAAAATCTATTCAAATATGCATTATTACCTGTTCTTATCATGTTGGTGGTAAGTATCGCCCCGACTTTAAGACTGTATCGTAGCTTTATTTTAGATGAGGTGAATCAGGACTATGTGCGCACGGCACGCGCTAAAGGGGTGAGTGAACGACGTGTCTATGGCGTGCATGTTTTACGTAATGCTTCGATTCCGATTGTGACGGATGTGATGGCAACTTTACCTGCTTTGTTAATTGGTGCCTTTTTGATCGAACGCTTTTTTGGTATTCCAGGGATCGGTCGAGAAGTCATTATTGCCGTTGAACGAAGTGATTTTCCTGTGATTAAAGCGATTACGGTATACGTTGCCGCTGCGACCATGTTTTTTAACTTAATTGCTGATCTGATTTATAAATTAATCGATCCGCGTGTAGAGTTGAAGTAGGTGAACTATGCTGAGTGTATTATCAAAACGAAAAGAGCAAGTTCAGACTAATACCGCATCTTCAGGATTATGGCGTTTGGCAGTACAACGATTAAAAGCTGATCGTATTGCTATGGCATCCTTATTCATCGTATTCGCCTATTTCATTGTGCTGCTACTATCTGTTACAGGCGTAATCGCCTCGGATTGGAACAAAGAAGTCGCAGTTAGTTATGCACCGCCAACCTTTATGGGCGCTGATACTGAAGATTCGCCTCTGAGTCCAGTCGCCAAGCAAGTGGAAGTTCTACCTGAAAATCCAGTCGATCCTTTAAAAGATATTTTACGGGAATTAAATACTCAAACAGCACAACAAACCTCAGGCAATGCAGCCATTGATTACTACGGTGTAACCGATCCATTGGCATCGGATATGCAAGCAATCAATCAGCAACTTGGAGGCGAGTTACTTGATCAAAAGCAAGAGCTGAAATCAACTTTGGCATTCGGTGCAGATAAATGGGGGCAAGATGTTCTCCTTAAAACGATTAAAGGCGCAGAAACTTCGATTCTTGTAGGATTACTATCAGCACTTTTAGCTGTTGTAATTGGGACTTTTCTTGGTGCAATCGCGGGATATTTTGGTGGTTGGGTAGATGATGTGCTCAATTGGTTCTATAACATCTTTACCTCAATACCTTATCTATTATTGGTTTTGGCTGTTGCAGCGGTTTTGCAGCAGAAAGGTATTCTTTCGATTGTATTAATTCTAGGTTTAACAGGCTGGACAGGAGTGTTCCGTTTGATTCGTGCTGAATATATGAAGCATAAATCTCGTGAATATGTACTTGCTGCCAAAGCAATTGGGGTCAGCCATTTCCGCCGTATGTTTGTGCATATTTTCCCGAACGTGAGTCATATCGCGTTGGTTCAGATTTCAATTCTAGTGGTAGCGTTTATCAAGTCAGAAGTGATCTTAAGCTTCCTCGGCTTTGGTGTTCCTGTCGGTGTTGTGTCATGGGGCAGTATGTTGAATGAGGCACAAACCGAATTGATTTTAGGGAAATGGTGGCAATTGGCTGCCGCATCGATTGCGATGGCGGTGTTAGTGACAGCATTTTCTATGTTTACTGATGCATTACGTGATGCATTGGATCCAAAACTGAAATAGCGGAGTGAGATGAGATGACAACAATAAATGAATCACCGTTATTAAAAGTTGAAAATCTTGAGGTGAGTTTTAAATCCGAGAGCAAACAATGGATTAAAACTGTTAAAGGGATTTCGTTTAGTATCCCAAAAAATAAAACAGTTGCTTTAGTTGGAGAGTCGGGAAGTGGTAAATCAGTCACTTCATTGGCAGTTATGGGATTGTTACCGAAAGGACAAAGTCAAATTTCAGAACAGAGCCAAATCCGTTTTGAAGATAAAGACTTACTCAATCTATCTGTTGCAGAGTTACGTAATATTTGTGGAAAAGATATTGCGATGATTTTCCAAGAGCCAATGTCATCATTAAATCCAGTATTTACCGTTGGTGATCAAATTGCAGAGGTTTTGCGTATCCACTTGGGTATGGGACGTAAACAAGCTCGTGCACGTGTTTTAGAATTATTGAAAGAAGTCGGTATTCCATCTCCCGACACCAAGATCGATGCTTATCCAAGTCAATTATCTGGTGGTCAACAACAACGTGTGATGATTGCGATGGCGATCGCTTGTGAACCGAAACTATTGATTGCGGATGAGCCTACAACTGCACTAGATGTCACCATTCAAAAACAAATTATTGATTTGTTGGAGTCTTTGCGTCAGCGTCGTGAAATGTCAATGTTGTTTATTACCCATGATTTGGCATTGGTCGGTGAAATTGCCGATGAAGTGATTGTAATGCGTCATGGTGAAATTCGTGAAAGTGGAGATGCTCAACAAGTTTTAGAACAACCGAATGATGTCTATACGCGAGCATTGTTGCATTGTCGTCCACAACTATCTTCACGTCCATATCGTTTACCTGTGACCAGTGACTTTATGAAACAAGAAAATGGTCAGCTTATCGAAGCCATTAATCTGTCAACGTCTCATCTGCAAGAACGTAGTCGTGGCTTAACAGGTGACGAGCCGATTATCTTGGATGTACAAAATCTCAAAAAATCATTTTATAGTCGTAAAGGTTTATGGGGACGTGATGAGTTTCAGGCGGTGAAAGGTGTTTCCTTTAAACTGGCAAAGGGCAAAACATTGGGTTTGGTGGGTGAGTCTGGATCTGGGAAAACGACAATTGGTTTGTTACTTATGCGATTGCATGAAGCAACTGGTGGTCAGGCCTTTATAGATGGTAAAGATATTCTTGCGATGTCAGAGAAGGAATTTGCCCTCTATCAACGTAAAATTCAGATCATTTTCCAAAATCCTTACGCATCATTAAATCCTCGTTTTACCATTGGGCAGATTTTACTTGAACCGATGCGTATTCATGGGATCGGTCAAAATGATCAAGAGCGTAAAAAAATTGCACTAGAGCTTCTGGAGCGTGTTAGCCTACCTGTTGAAGCATATGATCGTTATCCACATGAGTTTTCGGGAGGACAGCGTCAACGGATTGCGATTGCACGTTGCTTAACTTTGAAACCTGAGATTTTGATCTGTGATGAGTCAGTTTCAGCGCTTGATGTGTCTGTACAGGCTCAGGTATTAAACTTGCTTCAGGATTTACAGGATGAGTTTGGTTTGAGTTATATTTTTATTTCTCATGATTTATCTGTGGTGAAATATATTTCAGATCAAGTAATGGTCATGAATCATGGGGAAGTGGTTGAAATTGCAAATTCAGATGAGCTCTATTTGAATCCTCAACATGAATATACTCAAAAATTATTAAAAGCAATTCCACAAGGTATTGCTTAGCTAGCTTCTGATTTTCATATCTAAGTCCCATAAAAAAACGCTCAAATTTGAGCGTTTTTTTATTTAAATTGCTGAGCAATTAGAACTTTTTAAAACCTTTATTCAGGCCAATAGTTTTGCGTCCACTGTTGCCGTTATTATTGGCATTTGGGCGTTGTTGTTGCTCTGGTTGTTCATCATCACGACGTTGTTGACGTAAATAACCTCCACGACGCGCCGCCATTGGTTTTTCACTCATGCGTTCAGTACGACGTTTTGCCATACCGAATAAGCCCGTACCTTGACGAGGTTTTAATTCAACTGATTTCGCTAAGTTATCGATATCGGCTTTATCGAGTTCCATCCAGCGACCTGTGCGTAATTCACGTGGCAAAATCACTGTACCGTAACGAGTACGGAGTAGACGACTTACTTTTAAACCTTGTGATTCAAAGATACGACGTACTTCACGATTACGACCCTCTTTCACAACAACTTGATACCAACGGTTAATTCCATCGCCACCAATTTCGGAGAAAGATTCAAACTTAGCAGGACCATCTTCAAGTTCGACGCCCTTGAGCATATTGTTACGGATTTGCGGAGTGACTTCACCCATAACACGCACGGCATATTCACGTTCTACTTCATTTGAAGGGTGCATTAAGCGGTTAGCAAGCTCACCATCATTTGTAAAAATCAATAAACCAGTACTGTTGATATCAAGACGACCCACCATCACCCAACGATCATTGGCGATTTGGGGTAAGTGATCAAATACAGTAGGGCGTTTCTCAGGATCATTGCGTGAGCAAATCTCACCTTCAGGCTTGTAGTAGATCAATACACGACGACGTATTTCGTCTTCAATCTGGAATTGTACTTTACGACCATCGATACGGAGTTCATCAGTCGGTTCAATACGTTCACCCACTTGGGCGATTTTACCATTGATGCTGACACGACCAGCAGCAATAACTTCTTCCATATAACGACGTGAGCCTAACCCCACTCTCGCCAGTACCTTTTGTAATTTTTCACTCATGACAGCACAACCTTAGACATAATGATCAACAGTTCACCTTCTCAAGACTTCGGCGCATGTGCATCGAGAGCCATGAATGCTTCCTTGGCGTTCTGTAGGGGAGGCAATTGACCTAGCGAAGCTAAACCAAAAGCATTTAAAAATTGAGGCGTTGTAACTAACAACGCGGGTCTTCCAGGTAAATCTCTAAAACCAGATTCTTTAATCCAGTTCCAGTCAAAAAGCGTTCTCAAGTTTTGGCTATTGTTTGAAACACCACGAATTTGTTCGATATCAGCACGTGTTACAGGTTGATGATAAGCAATCACTGCAACCGTTTCGAGTAAAGAAGGAGAAAGTTTCGTCGGACGTTCAGGCCAAACTTGCGCGATAATATTTCGATATTTTGCACGGACTTGAAAACGAAAGCCCTGTGCAGTTTCAATTAATTCAATAGATCGACCATGCTGCAACATTGCAAGCTGTTGCACAAAAGTACGTAATTGTTGCTTATTATATTGGTTTTGAAATGCTTCTTTTAGTCGTGCTAGTGAAACTGGGGAGTCGCTGGCAAATAAAATAGCCTCAATTTGCAACAAAACATCATGATGGATATCTTCAAGTGACATGCCTTCATGTGAATCGAATTGTTCTAAACTCATGCTGATACTCCTTGAATAGTTAATGGAGCCTCTATACCAGAATGAATAATTTGAATTTTTTGTTGTCTCGTGAGTTCAAGAACAGCCATAAATGTTACAACCATTCCCATACGACCTTGTTTTGGATTTAGCAGCTCAATAAAACTCAAGCTCAAACCAGTTGCAAGTTGACTTTCGATGAAGGCGATTCGCTCTTCTAACAATACAGGTTCTTGTGCAACAACATGTTTAACAGGTTCAGGACGATTGAATACGCAAAACAAAGCATCACGTAATGCATCTACATCATAACCTTCATAAATCGGAGCAATATGACCTATGCTTACGTTAGTACTAAAAGTATCTCGCTCAAAAATTGGCATTTGCCCTAATTTTTCAGCCACTTGT
>NZ_MELG01000043.1:0-4054 GCF_001767535.1 Acinetobacter sp. GWC1_38_13
CCTCTTTTTAAAAGAATAAGCTAAAAAATTAAAAATTATTTCTCAGTCTCGAACAAAGCAGCAACAAATGATTTAGCAGAGAAAGGACGCAAATCGTCAATCTTTTCCCCAACACCGATATAACGAATCGGCACATGAGTACGACTTGCGATATTGAATAAGACACCACCTTTAGCAGTACCATCTAACTTAGTAATTGTAATACCAGTCAAGCCAACAGCCTCATCAAAAAGCTGTACTTGATTGATCGCATTCTGCCCTGTACCAGCATCCACAATAAGCATAATTTCATGTGGTGCAGTCGCATCTATCTTTTGCATTACGCGCTTAACTTTTTTTAACTCTTCCATTAAGTTAGATTTGTTTTGCAAACGCCCTGCCGTGTCAGCAATGAGAACATCGATGCCTTTTGCACGGGCACTTTCGAATGCATCAAAAATCACAGAAGCACTGTCTGCACCATGACCCTGTGCAACAACTGGGATATCGTTACGCTCGCCCCAGATCTGCAGTTGTTCAGTCGCTGCGGCACGGAAAGTATCACCAGCGGCAAGCATGACCTTCTTTCCTTCACCCTGTAAACGTTTTGCAAGCTTACCAATGGTTGTTGTCTTACCAACACCATTTACACCTACCATTAAAATGACATAAGGAGACTTGTTAGGATCAATATGTAGTGGCTTCACACGAGGAGCCAATAATGCTACCAACTCTTCTTGCAATGCTTTATACAAAGCATGTGAATAGATCAAATCTCCACGTGCTGTACGCTCTGTCAGATTTGCGATAATTGTTTTTGTTGCCTCAACACCGATATCTGCAACCAAAAGTTGTTCTTCAACTTCTTCTAATAGCTCATCATCGATTTCTTTACCACCGATCAAAATATTGACCATACCATCGGTAAAACTACGACGAGTTTTGGTTAATCCATCCTTCATACGTCCAAAGAAACCTGTTGATTTGGTTTCTTCTTCCTCTTCTGAAGATACTGATTGATGTTGCTCAGTTATTTCGACGTTAGTAGCTGGTGCAGGTGTTGTCTCAACTGTTGTTTTTACAGCTGGCTCAATAATGGGAACATCGACAGCAGGTAAACTCGGTAATGTGACATCATCATCGCCGATATCAGCATCTATCAAGAATTTATTTTGCATATTCGATTGCTGTTGCATGTCAATTCCTTGAGAATAAAGCAGCTTTTTAAAAAGATGGTCAGTCTAGCATAAATAGATTTTATTTTCCCGACTGCTACAAATCCCTCATTTATAATTAAATTACTTTGATTAAAACTCATTCATCATCGAGCGAAAGTGCAGGATATTCTTGGATACGTGTAGATTCAAATTGAAACGCATTTAATAGTTTTAAATATTCGACCCGACGAATTTTTTGAGCTTGTAAAACATTCAAAGCCATAGCCTGCGTTTTAGGATGGCTAGCTTGTTCAGCCAATTGCATAACCTTCAGATATTGATCCTGAGTCACTGGTCGTAGCAGAGCATTAAATGAAAGAATAAAAATGGCTATTAGAATAAATATCACTAAATAGACATTAAACTGATCTAATTTATGCCCTAATTTTAGCTCTAAGATTTTATGTTTTAAATGTTTAGACAGCATGACTAACCTCAATATTAGAAGTAGTGTATGTGCCTACGTAACTCAGTACAAGACTCACGTTCAATAAGCCGCCAAAATGTCGTTTATTGAACGTGATGGTTATAGGTCAACTTACTAATGTACGTACAAAGGCGAAGTAAAGGATAAATGCAATAATCACTAAACTAACAAATACAGCAAACATTCCCACTCCACTTTCTGCATCTGCTGGATGTAAATCATCATCATCTGCTATACGGCGCAGCTCTCCGTTATAAATTTCATAAAAACGATCTTTTTGCTCTGGGCTAAGCGTACTCGCAAAATCATAAACCCTTTTACGCTGAGCTAAACAATAATCACCCAAATGAATTTCTTGATGGAAAATAGCCTCATCAAGTAATTTTCGATGATGATGTGCCAATTCAATAATTTGATTTTCAGATGGTGGAACATCAAAGGTTAAACCATCGATTACGTTTGACATGTTATTCTCCTTTTCTATTATTTTCACTTTGATTTTACTTAAAATTATTTGCTAGAAATGTTTAATCGTGTAAGCTTTTATTTACAGAAAGACACTCGATATATTTGACAATTCCATTATTTTTGTCATAATAATTTAACAATTCAAAGTTAAATTAGCTTATATTCAAAGTAAAGTGTCTTTGGATAGAATTTGCGGTAATCATAATTAAAATAAGGAGTTATATATGATTCAACATTTCACACAACACGAACTAGAGCATGTGTATGCAAATGCGGTTAATACCATTCAATCGCAAAAAAACTTTCAAGATGCAGTGAAAGAACTTGAAGAAGTAGCAAAAGCAGGTCATGGTAAAGCAGCATTGTTTCTAGCAGAATTGTATTATCAAGGTTTCCGAGTAGAGCGTGATTCACTTAAAGCTCAATACTGGCAAAAGATGGCAACCTTACAAGCATAAAGAGACGTCACCTAGGTGGCGTTTTTTTATGCCTGCAACAAAGATAAAAAGTTATCTTTATCTGAGTTAAAAAATGTAATTTCTTTAGCATCTAAAATTTAATTAGAGCTTACTTTTTTCAATAAATGTGATGCAGATTACGATTTATTGAAATAATTAGAATATTTGCTTACCATTTTGATGAATTGATTAAACATAAATGCAAAGTATATTTCTTATAATAAAACATGAGTTTATAACTATATAAGTTTAAGAATATGTATCGGTTTAACCATTTTCAACCTGTTTCTCGTGAGTTGATGATTAAAATTTCAATCCTAAAAACAATGATGTATTGCGGTGTACTTTGGGGTCTTTATCATCAAGGTTGGGCAATCAAATCTGATCAAGATGGTCACGTATTCCCTTTTTGGCTAAATGGCGTCCAAGCACACCGTTATGCAAAATCACATTGGAAACATTACCAACCACGTAAAATCACACCTAAAGACTTTCACGAATCGTTGCTACCTACTTTGACCCGATTACAAGTTGAACCTGCTTTATTTAATTCTTCGCACAGAAAATTCAAACTTTCTACTCAACAAATGCAGCACTTTTTCTTTATGCCAAAAGACACTGTAATGCCAGCAGTATAAAGCATCTAATCAATGATGACTTTTTAAGCACTTACATTAAAAAGTCATCATCGAAGATAAATTAGGGCTTTGCATTTAAAAAAAATACCGTTAAGTTAAATGAAAATGACAATACAACACAGGTGGATAAATAATGACAATCGTTGCTCAAGTCATCAAGAATAAAGCTGTACAATCTATTTTTACGATTTCACCAAATGCGACTGTACTTGAAGCAATTAAAATCATGGCAGATAAAGGTGTTGGTGCTTTAGTCGTTGCAGAAGATGAAAAAGTGGTTGGAATTTTCTCTGAGCGTGACTATACACGTAAAATCGCCTTGATGGAGCGCTCTTCAAATAATACGCTTGTTTCGGACATTATGACTTCAAAAGTGATTTCTGTAAGCTTAAACAATACAGTTGAAGAATGCTTAAACTTAATGACAGATCGTCATTTACGCCATTTACCTGTTCTTGAGAATGAAAAATTAGTTGGTTTTATTTCAATTGGTGATTTAGTCAAAGCTGCCATGGAAGATCAGCGTGTTTTAATTGAACAGTTACAACAGTATATTTCTGGCTAATTGATTAATATAAAAAAGGGCAATTTAATTGCCCTTTTTTTATTTACAAAGATCAACCTTTCAAGAAACTCTGAATGGTTGGTACAAGACGCTTAAGAAGATCGTCTGCTTGTTCTTGTGTCATGTTTAATGGAGGAAGTAAACGAACCACTGAACCTGCGGTTACGTTAACAATTAATTTGTATTCATCACGAGCGATTGCAACAATTTCAGCACAATCTTTAGGTAATTGAATACCAATCATCATACCAAAACCACGAACTTGAACATTCAAATCATTTAAATGCACTTTGAGCTGTTCA
>NZ_MELG01000043.1:4123-13121 GCF_001767535.1 Acinetobacter sp. GWC1_38_13
TAAACAACACGCGAACCTAAAACAGTTCCACCATATGTCGAACCATGACTACCAGCACCCAATAGTCCAACTGCTTTACCTTGAGTCATGACCGCACCAACAGGAAAACCATTTCCTAAACCTTTTGCAGTTGTCATCACATCAGGAACTATATTGGTGTGTTGGTATGCAAAATATTTACCTGTACGACCATTACCAGTTTGAATTTCATCAAGCATCATCAACCAATTGTGCTGATTACATAGTGCGCGAACTTCTTCTAAATAGCTGAAGCCTTGTGGAGCAGTATTGACACCACCTTCTCCTTGAATTGGCTCAATCAAGATAGCAACAATGTCTGGATGATTGATTGCAGCTTCTTGGATTGCCTCAATATCACCAAATGGAACTCGAATAAATCCTTCAACCAATGGCGCAAAACCTTCCTGAACTTTTTTATTCCCTGTTGCAGACAAGGTTGCCAAAGTACGACCATGAAAAGATTGTTCAGCAACGATAATTTTAGGATTACTCACACCTTGCTGCGCACCAAATTTACGAGCAATTTTAATTGCACCTTCATTTGACTCAGCACCGCTATTTGAAAAAAAGATTTCTTCCATTCCTGAAACTTCAGCAAGTTTCTGCGCAGCAGCTGTCTGCCAAGGAATTTCAAATAAGTTACTGGTGTGTACTAATGTTGCAGCTTGCTCTGCAATTGCTTCTGCAATCACAGGATGAGCATGACCTAAACCACATACAGCAATACCTGTCAAAGCATCTAAATATTCAGTACCATCTGCTGTGTACAGATACGCCCCTCGTCCTCGAACAAAACTGATCGCTTGGCGACCATAAGTAGCCATAAGATGTGAAGGTTGATCAGGTTGCACAGGAGCAAGAGTGATATTAGTCATAACAAACTCAATCTATCGTTAGTTGTGTTGAAAAAGGTTATATAAGCAAAAACCTGTGTAGATTGAAAGCTTAAACTCACATTTATACAAGAAAAATCTTTAGCAATAGCCCGCAGCTAATTTTTCGGTATATAATTTGGGAAGATTAGTTGAGGATCTATCTATGACGGAACAAGCGCGTGATACAGTAGCGTTAATTCGTGATCAAATTGCGAAACACCCTGTTTTACTTTACATGAAAGGCACTCCACAATTCCCGCAATGTGGTTTTTCAGCTCGTGCAGTTGAAGCACTTAGTCAAATTGGTCGTCCATTTGCCTATGTAAATATCTTAGAAAACCAAGATATTCGTGCAACATTACCTCAAATTGCAAACTGGCCTACTTTCCCACAGTTATGGGTAAATGGTGAGCTTATTGGTGGTAGCGATATCATGCTTGAGATGTTCCAAAATGGTGAATTAAAACCATTAGTTGAGCAATATAGCCCAGCACCTGAAGCATAAGTTTAAAAAGCCAATCTCTTGATTGGCTTTTTTATTACTTACAACTTAAACCGATATAACGAAACATCCCTTCGACGCCCAAATCTGATTTTAAAATAATTACATCTTCATATGTTGACTTTGAAATACTAGAAAAGATATTCATATTGGCATCTTCATGAATTTCATCAACAGATTGTGACAAAGTTTCTTCAAAACGATCTGCTATATATTCAAATCCCAAGTCCATAGCGATAAATAACGTATGATCACATGGTTGGATATATTGCTCTTGTTCCCAATCTAGTACAGCTTGTTGACAATATGGGCAGACAATATTTTGAGTTGAATCGGCAATATTAATAAGTTGATAAGACATGATGATAAAGCTTAAGAAATTAAAAACAGTTTAAAAGAATATCCTAATCAAAGCTATTCTCAGCTCAGGAGTATTTAGCACATGGTCTCTATAGAACAAGCTATCGCTTTTGCCGCTACAAAGCATATGGGACAAGTCGATAAGGCGAATGCCCCTTATATATTACATCCTTTACGCGTCATGATGAACGTCTCAACGATTCAGCAAAAAATTGTAGCCGTGTTACATGATGTTCTCGAAGATACTAATACTACTGTAGATGAACTATATGAATTAGGATGTGATAACGATATTGTTGAAGCAATTCTAGCATTGACTAAACTAAAGGGTGAATCTCGAACTGAGGCTGCAAAACGCACCCTTCAAAACCCTATAGCACGTGTTGTGAAAATTGCAGATATCAATGACAATATGGACTTATCGAGGATTCATTCACCTACAAATAAAGATTTTGAACGAATTAAAGAATATCAACTGGTTCGCGATATTTTGACACAAAGTATTTAATCAATCGGTTTATACTAACCTAGAACTTATAAAAGCTGGAGTTTATGGCAGAATGCTAACGGATTTAGATGATTTTTACTGCTTTGCACTGGTTGTAGAACATGGTGGTTTTAGCGCAGCCGAACGTGCAACTGACATCCCAAAATCTAAGCTTAGCCGTAGGGTCTATAATTTAGAAGAACAACTAGGCGTTCGCCTCATTCAACGCAGTTCACGACATTTTGCTGTCACTGATATCGGTATGGATGTCTATAGACACGCACAAGTCATGATGAATGCCGCGCAAGCAGCACATGATGTGGTTAATCACTTAAGTAGCGAACCTCGTGGCGTGATCAAAGTGAGCGTTCCTGTCGACATCGCCCAAAACCAAATGGCCAAAATACTACCCGCTTTTTTGAAGAAATATCCCGAAGTACGCGTACAAATGATGGTCAGTAACCGTCGTGTTGATGTTATTAATGAAGGTATTGATCTAGCTTTAAGGGTTCGTTCTAAATTAGATGATGACCCCAATCTCGTATTAAGAGAGTTTGAAGCAATAGAACAACGTCTTTTTGCCAGTCAAGCATATCTTAATGAATTTGGACACCTAAATACACCTGAAGAACTGAGCAAACACCGTATTATTAGTATGTCAGAAGATCATCTCGATCAACAATTCTTATTAAGTGGCCCAAATAATCAACAACAAAAAATTAAAGTTAACCCAGTGATTATGGCTTCCAATCTTTTAATGTTGGCACAACTTGCAAGCCAAAATTGCGGTATCGCTTTATTACCAGATAGTATTGCTCAAGATTTTGTAAAATCAGGACAATTAGTAAAAGTATTACCAGAGTGGACTGCACCTCATGGTATTTTTCACGCTGTATATCCATCGAGAAGAGGTTTGCTACCTGCCGTACGTGTATTTATTGATTATCTGGTTGAACAACTAACGATGTGCTCTACAAGAAAAAGGCCTGATTTTTAATCAAGCCTTGATGATTCGAAACCCTTTAAATTGAAGGATAATGTCCAGTTCCATTTGGCCATGGCGTCAATAACTCAAAACCATCATCAGTCACAGCAACCATGTGTTCCCATTGCGCTGACCAAGATTTATCCTGAGTAACAACCGTCCAACCATCACTCAACTCTCTAACAAATGGTTTCCCAGCATTAACCATGGGTTCAATCGTAAATACCATGCCTTTCTTCAGCACCATACCCTGACCTTTTTGCCCGTAGTGCAAAATGTTTGGCTGTTCATGATATACGCGCCCAATTCCATGACCGCAATACTCTCGGACAATACTATAGCCTTCACGCTGTGCTACAGATTGAATTGCATGACCAATATCACCTAAAGTCGCACCGGGTCTTACAGTATGAATACCAGCAAGCATCGCTTCGTAGGTTGTTTCTACTAATTTTTTTGCTTCAGGAGTAGGTTCACCCACAAAGTACATTCTACTGGTATCACCAAAGTAACCATCTTTGATGACAGCTACATCAATATTTAAAATATCACCTTCTTTTAAAATCTTCTTTGCAGAAGGAATTGCATGACAAACCTCTTCATTGACGGAGATACACGTAGTCTTCGTAAAACCATGGTAGCCAACATTGGCAGGTATCACTTGCAGCGTATTTACAATGTAATCATTACAGATATCATCTAGGTATTCTGTACTTACGCCAGGCTTAATAAACTCGCCTATCATTTCTAAAACTTGTGCCGCTAAACGTCCTGAGATTCTTAACTTCTCAATATCTTGTTCCGTTTTGATGGTCACAGTAGAAGCTCTCATTCGAGATATTCCTTATTAAAAAATAATAAAATCAAAAAATAATGCATAGGCGTTGCATTCATCATTTCTATAGTTTTACGCCTTAGCTTTCAAATGTTCAATCCCTTTTATGGACAAACACCAATTAATTGTACATTTAATTTAGATTTTTATCATAATATCATCATGTTTAACCCATTTTTTCACTTTTAAAATCATTTCAAACAATTATGTTTACCAATCCTAATTATATGATTTACAAGCTTTCTTTTTAGTCAAAAATCAATCAATTTTCACATAAAATTAGTTTCAAAAGAGAACATTTTTGGTCTAGAATTCGCACTTTTATTTTAAACCTCCCATTTTATGAATCATCTTCGTACAGGAGATATTATTGCCTTAGGTTTTATGACCTTCGCACTGTTTATTGGTGCAGGTAATATTATTTTCCCACCTATTGTCGCACAACAAGCAGGTGAACATGTTTGGCTTGCTGCTTTTGGTTTTTTAATCACTGCAGTTGGTTTACCAGTGCTTACCATTATGGCTTTATCGCGAATGCAAGGCTCAATCGAGATTATTAGTTCTCCTTTAGGTCGATTTGCTAGCCTTTTATTAACAATTGTTTGTTATCTCTCTGTTGGTCCATTATTCGCTACTCCACGGACTGCGACAGTTTCATATGAAATTGGTTTTGCTCCTTATTTTGGAACTTCGAGTAGTAGTTTATTTATATATAGTGTGATTTATTTTGCTCTAGTGACTGCTGTATCACTCTACCCAAATAAGCTGTTAGACACTGTAGGGCATGTTCTTGCGCCTTTAAAAATTATTGCACTTGCAATTTTAGGTATTGCAGCAATTGTTATTCCGACTGGTTATATCTCACCGCCGATCAACAACTATGTGAGTAGTCCAGTATCTGAAGGCTTTATTAATGGTTATCTCACCATGGACACGCTTGGTGCATTGGTCTTTGGTATCGTAATTATTCAAGCAATACAATCACGTGGTGTGACAGACTCAAAACTGATAACTAAATATGCAATTATTGCAAGTTTAATTGCAGGTGTTGGACTTACACTCGTATATATCAGCCTATTCAAACTTGGTTTGGGTAGTCATGAAGTTGCTGCAAATGCTGACAATGGTGCTATTATTTTGCATGCATATGTTCAACACGCATTTGGCGACTTAGGTTCTATCTTCCTGACTGGATTAATTTTTTTAGCATGTATGGTGACTGCTATTGGGCTAACCTGTGCTTGTGCTGAATACTTTACTGAATTGACTGGTCTACCATATAAATTTCTTGTTTTTATCTTGATCGGTTTTTCATTGGTCATTTCGAATCTAGGCTTGACTAAACTTATTGCATTTTCAGTACCAGTGCTTAGTGCTATCTACCCACCAGCTATCGTGGTCATTATGTTGAGTTTTTTCTGGAAATTTTGGAATAAACCATCATTAGTTGTTGGATCAGTTACTACGGTTGCTTTCATTTTCGGAATTATCGAAGCGGTAAAAGCTGCGGGATTCAACGAATATTTACCAGTTTTCATTCAACATCTACCTTTGAATGAACAAAATTTAGCATGGCTACTTCCATCTCTTATCGTACTGGTGGTAACTACTGCTATTGATCGAATGCGTAAAGAAAAAATTTAAAATGATTTGTCGTTAAAATGATGTTTTACCCAGACATGATTTTAGCTATACAGAAAATGTTCTTTTATCCAACGTTCATTTTTTGTTTACGACAAATCTTTTTAACTGTTAAATTAATGATTTATGGTTTTATTATTTTCTATTTCTAAATGTAAAAAAACCAACAATATCATAATTAAAAATACCAACAATCACCAAATAAAATAATATTTTCATATATAAATCAATACATTCTAAAATTTATTTTCAAAATAGTCTTTTTACCTATTGAAATCCCTAAAAATAAGCAGTACAACTTTAAATTCAATTCTGACAAAAACGATTAGGTTTCTGTCATCACGACTCAAGGAGGGATGGAGATGTTATCATTACATTTCAACAAGCAAGTCTTCATTAACACTCTGAAGGCAAACGATTCGATCGTATATGCAATCACAACACTCGCACTTATGGCTACGTTGTTATTACAAGGCACAATTAAAGGTAATTTGAAACCTGAATATTTCGCCTATGCACTGATCGTTTCACTAGCCTTTTGTACGTGGGGTATTGTGGACCGAAAGTTTCGACAAATGAGTGCTGAGCGTCAAAAAAATTAATTTACTAAAATGGATGAGTCATCATCCATTTTTTATTGGAAATAAATTATTGTTCCGTAAAGCAATATAGCTGTTGCACCCAGCTCAACCACTATCAAACTAAACATTATAAAACTCATACACCAACTTGGTAGTGTCCAATGTCCCAATTGATGAGGTTGTTTAAATTGGTTGGTTGTGTCTTTTAAAAAACCATGGATTATGTAAGTTAGGATCGACATCGAGAAAAAGAACAGATTCGCAACAACGCAAAATAATTTTGTAGTTTCACTTAACATACTGAAATAACTTAAACATGCCAAAATTAAACTGGCACTCGCATATAACAAACTACTACGATGCGCAATATCTACATAATAATGAGCTCTTGATTGTTGAGATCTTCGAATTTGATAATATTTCCAAACGCCTGTTAACATTCCTACCCAAAGAAAAATTCCACTAAAAATTATTGCTAATTCCATTGCTTGGTTAAATTCCACAACTATATCCATTTGATTTGTTTAATTAATAATCTTGATTCTACCTTTATTTGACTTTTTAGTCATTTTTTATATAAGTTTCTTTTTGGAACTTGTGTAAAGTAATTAGAGATAGTATTGAGTTCTCCGTTATGAATACCTATAAATCTTTTTGGATCAGCTGTAAAGATGGTTATCAACTTTCAGCTCGATACTACGCTTCTGAAAATAATACAAAACAGTTTCCAATTCTGGTTTGTTCAGCAACTGGCATTACTCAGAACTTTTACAATTCATTTGCACAATGGCTGAATCAACAAGGTTATCAAGTTCTCACCTTTGATTTCAGAGGAATTGGTGAGTCATTACATGGCAAATTAAAAGATTCTACAGCAAGTATTGATGATTGGGGTTTATTGGATATACCAGCTGCAATTGACTTACTAATCAACAAAACCCACGCACAACAGGTGATTATTATTGGTCATAGTGCTGGCGGGCAGTTGCTTGGTATCAACCCTTCTTATGAAAAAGTTGCCAAGGTATTAGCTATTGCGGGTTCTACAGGTCACATCAAAGGTCTAAAGGGAAAAACTAAGTTATTAGCTCCTGTTATGTTCAACATTATTTTCCCTGTTTCAAGTTTATTTAAAGGATACGGTGCGACACAATTCATCGGCATGGGTGAAAACCTACCGAAAAATGTTGCAAGACAATGGGCTGAGTTTTGTAGTAAACCTGGTTATGTAATGAATACGATTGGTAAAACTATTTTTAATGACTATCATCAGCAGATTAAGTGCCCTATCGTTTCGTTTTGGGCTACAGACGATGAAATCGCCACAGAAGCGAATGTCAAAGATTTATTACGACTGTATCCAAACGCTGAAACCAAACTAGTTCAACTTGATCCACAGAAACATGGTTTTAATGAGATCGGGCATATGTCGATGTTTAAAAAGAGCCATAAGCAACTATGGTCAATCATTGAAAAAGAAATCAACTTCTAATAAATAAGTACCCTCTTCACTTTACGCATTTAAATATGTAATCCTGTTTAGATGCGTCTTTTTAATAACATCAAATTCCACCTTTCATCATTCCAAAATTAATTAATCAAACTAAATTGACCGCCAAATTTATTAAATTTTCTACATCTGTATATTTTATTGATCAAAAAACAGCATAAAAATGTGATAAAGAATGTATTAATTCATCTTTTTAGATTATTTATTCTAGTTATTTTTTAACCATATGTTTAACCCAATTATCTGTATTTGATAGTATTTATTATATAAATATATTGATTTCTATATTTTATGACATTTGAGACATAAGTTTTTGCCTTTAAAGTCACGTCAAATATTGTATTTATTTTCTACAATAGCAATGTTCTTGAGATAGACTGATTTATAGAAAAACTGTCTATCTGAAAGAGTGTGTAGAATAGATAAAACCATCATAAATAACATTTTTATATGTTTTTTCGATGATTTTTTATTCAAAATAAAGATAGCTGTAGAGCTTCTTTAAGGAAGATTTGTTATAAATGAAATGGTGGAAAATTCAATCAATCTTGGATTTTTCAGCAAGTCGTGAAGACACTTCATGGAATTCAAGAGTTGGTTAACCAATTCACAGTAACAAGCATAGGAAATAAGTAAATGCCTAAAAAATATGCGCGTTTTTTACCTACAGCCGAATCATTTAACTTAGAAGACTTTCCATATTACTGGATTTCTCAAGTAAATGCTCAGTACGTTCAAAACATCGACAACGTACTTAAAAAGTATGGTTTAGACAATTCTCGCCGTCGTATTTTACTTGCATTGAATGTAAAACCTCATGCCAGCGTATCAGAACTATCAGATATGGTCATTTCAAAGATGTCTACGACCACTAAAATCGTTTATCGCCTGAAAGATGAAGGCTATATCGAAACTTACTCTTGCAAAGAAGATGGTCGTATTACGCGAGTTTTTCTGACAGACAAAGGTAAAGAAATGATTGTTAAAATTAATGACCTGACTTCAGTCATTTTAGAACAATCTTTCGATGGTTTAACTCCATTGCAAATAGAAAAAACAATGGAAATCTTAAAACATATGTTTAAGAATTTATCACGTTGATTTAATCGTAAGCGTCCGCTGAACACACCTTATGAATTCATCCTATAAGCCTTAATTTAGTCCCCACTTAAAAACAAGTGGGGACTAAAATTTATGACTA
>NZ_MELG01000044.1:0-13078 GCF_001767535.1 Acinetobacter sp. GWC1_38_13
GATGAATGTGCCGCGAGATTTTGACATCTTCTGACCGTTCACCGTCAAGAAACCATTTACGAATAAACCAGATGGCGTGCGGTAGTTCGCACCTTCAAGCATTGCAGGCCAGAACAGTGCATGGAAGTAAACAATGTCTTTACCAATGAAGTGATAAACTTCTTTGTCGCTGTCTTTTTTCCAGAAATCATCAAAGCTTAGATCAGGACGTTTAGTTTTGATATAGTTTTCAAAACTCGACATATAACCAATTGGAGCGTCTACCCAAACATAGAAATATTTGTTTGGAGCATCTGGAATTTCAAAACCGAAATAAGGCGCATCACGCGAAATATCCCAATCTGATAAACCTGATTCAAACCATTCATCTAGCTTGTTGGCAATAGACAATGGTAAACGACCTTGGTCACGCGTCCATTTCTGTAAGTATTCTGAGAAATTCGGTAGTTTAAAGAAATAGTGATCTGATGATTTCTCAACTGGCGTTGCACCACTCAATGTTGAGCGTGGGTTTAATAACTCGGTCGCGTTATAGGTTGTACCGCAGACTTCACATGAGTCGCCGTATTGATCTTCAGCTTTACATTTCGGGCACGTGCCTTTAATGAAACGATCAGACAAGAACATGCCTTTTTCAGGATCAAATAATTGTGTGACAGGGCGAACAGCGATATTGCCTGCTTCACGGTTTTTAATATAAATCTCAGATGCACGAGCTTTGTTTGCATCGCTATGAGTTGAATCATAATGATCGAAATGCACACCAAAACCATCAAAATCACGAATGTGTTCTTTTTGAACATTGGCAATTTGCGCTTCAGGGCTAATGCCATTCGCTTCAGCACGTAACATGATCGCTGTGCCATGAGCATCATCCGCACATACGTAAGTCACGTCATGACCCATTGCACGCATCGCACGAACCCAAATATCTGCTTGGATATAACCGAGTAAGTGACCCATATGGATAGGACCATTGGCATAAGGAAGGGCATTGGTGACTAAAATTTTACGCACGGATATTGTTCTCTCATTCGTATTTACAAGGTGGATGATTTTACATGACTTAAGAGCGACTTGCACAAGGGAATCGGTGAAATCTTTTTAGCCTGAAGGGAATCTTATTTTGAAACTTCATACAAGCTTCACTTTGTCTTCAATCAAAGTACATCTGTTTGATCGAGAATAATCACAATATCAAAGAGAGGAAAATAAAAATGAGGTCTTGGTCATTAGTTTTTTCATCAGTCTCAGCCAGTTTAGTTTCTGTTTTTAGTTTTGTGATTCCATTTTGTTTGTTCTTAAATTATCGACAGAATCATCTGCTTCATGTAGTCAGTGATGGCATGGAAGTTATGATGTATTTGACCCCAATCCTCATCGTTTTGGCTTTTATCTTTTATCTGATTGTTTTTGCAGTATTGAAACTGCCCACTCAGATTTTTGATTCATACCAGTTTTTAAAAATAAGTTTTGTGATCTTAGTTGCTTGGGCTTTACTTGTCTTAACGATTCTGTTCGAAGATCAAGTGAACCACATTGATTTTTCAACTTTAAAAATTGGTGTTGTGATGTATTTCATGATGCTGCCGATTTTGGCTTTGGGTTGTATGGGGGCGAACAGTTGTTATTTTGTAATGAATAAAGTAAATCAAAAGAAGAATATGAACCTATTTGATTAAAAAGTATGCAACCCTAAAGGATTACATACTTTGCATCTGCTTAACGGTGACACTTTGCTTAGAATTCTTTCTTAAAGAGATGATTTTCCCTTTAGATAAGAAATGAATGTGATAGCTCTTTAGGCCATCTGTTTTCGGATCGAGCGTAATCTCAGCAAACATCGGCGTTTGCCAAAGAGCACTATCAGCATTTGCCGATAAACCTAACCAAGCTTGTGCCTGAATAATAAAAGTAAATTCATCTTTAATTGAAAGACTATTAATTTCTAAACTATCACACCAATGAACGGTCTTTGGAAATTCAACTTTTGAAAATTTCCAACAAATTGAAAGTGCCAAACTTGTTGCGATTCCACCATAATCGTTGCTTTCATTATGAATGACAGGAAGTAATTGTTCTGCCAAATCACCTTCAAAAGAATCAATCATGCTTTGGATTCTTCTTTTACTCGAAAGGATATAGTTCAGGCGCTTTTGTTGAGCTTGCAGTTCATTTTGAATTTCTAAAAGTTCATTTTCATTCATATATAAAGCTTTATAAGTCAGGTTAATTTCACGATAGCGCAAAAGTATATCTGATCTAATTCCCTATATTGTGAATAGTTTTTAATACAAATTTAATGGTTCTAAAAATGATCGAAACATCAAGACTGATTTTACGCCAATGGCGAGACACCGATTATTTACCTTTTGCAGAGATGAGTGCTAATCCAGAGGTTATGCGGTATTTTCCAAAAGTTTTAACGCGCGCTGAAAGCGATGTATATATAGATAAATTAAAGGCAATTATTGAAAAACAGGGTTGGGGTTTTTGGGCAGTAGAATTAAAACAGACTCAACAATTGATAGGCTTGGTAGGATTACATGATCAACCCACACAGTTTTCATTTTCGCCCTGTGTTGAAATTGGCTGGCGCTTAGATCAACCATTTTGGGGCAAAGGTTATGCAAAAGAAGCAGCAAATGCAGCCTTAGATTTTGCTTTTAATCATTTGCAGCTTGAAACTGTTGTGTCTTTTACCACTTTAGAAAATCTGCGATCACAAGCGCTTATGCAAAGCTTAGGGATGAGGAAATTAGCAGAATTTCAACATCCTGCTCTAGCTAAAGATCATCCATTAAGTTGGCATGTATTGTATGAGATTCAGCAGTCTGCTCGTATCAAGTAATTTAGTTGTGTTATGCATTTATATGATTTTTATATATGAAAATTCAAATGGTTATTAATCAGCAATAAATTTGAATCATCCTGTATCCCATTTGTTTCAATTTGCAGCAAACACGATAAGTGTAGGCAGAATCTTGTATAACTGTAATAGAAATCAACGACAGCTTTTACGAAATAACAAGAGGAACAAGACATGAGCAATGACAAAATTGATCAGTTAAAACAGTTCGCAGCAAAAGATTTAGAGCAAACCAAAGCAGACTTTCAGCAGGCTAAAGATAAAGTCAGCGAGCTTGGACGTGATATCAAACAAAAAGGTCAGGAAACTGTGGAGGATGTAAAAAACTTCGCAGCGAAAGATATTGATCAAACTAAAGCTGATTTACAGCAAGCTAAAGATAAAGCCAATGAGTTGAAGCAAAAAGGCGAGCAAGCTTTAGATGATTTAAAGACCAATGCAAGCGATCAATACGGTGAAAGTAAAGCTGCATTATCAGCTAAAGCAGATGAGTTAAAAGAAAAACTGGCGGATACTCAACATGCTGCCAAAGAGAAATTAGATCATTTAAAAGAAGAGGCAACGCATAAATTAGAAGATGCAAAAGCCAAAGCAGTTGAGTTAAAAGAGGAGGCAGCTGCAAAATTTGATGATCTGAAAGCTCAAGCTAGCAGCAAGTTAGATGATTTAAAGAAAGCTGCCACTGATACGATCAATAAATTCAAAGGCTAAACACGATAAAGCTTTAACAATCGACGCTGATAGACAAAGATAAATTGCGACATAAAATTGAGCAATTACGGTCTTTGATATGAGCGTCGAATCTTCAATACTGCTAAACTAACCACATTCAGTGAGTATGATCAGTTTTTGGAGTACAAAATGTCGTGGCTTTCTTCCTTAAAATCCGTTTTTTCGCCTGCGCAAGAAGTGAAGGAAGATGAAATCCAAACAGTCCTTCAAAATTATATTCTTCCAAACTCTGAAAATGCCTTGAAAGATCGTATCAGCCAAGTTAATGTTCAAGGTCGTATTCTACAGCTCACGATTAATACATTTCCTGAAGAAAAAGACCATTTACAACAGATTCACGATGAGCTTGCAGATGCCTTAGAAAAGTGTGGTATCCAAGAACTCAATCTGCATATTATTCAGCAGAAACACGCTGCCCATGGCGAAGCGGGACATAGTTGTTCATCTAAACCAAAAGCACAAAACACCAACCTTCCTCCAGTCATGGATGCATCTCCGAAAGCTGAAGCAGACCCAAATAATCCTCCGATTGAAAAAGCTGCGCCACAACAACGAGATGTTGCTCCACATCCACGTATTCAAAACGTAATCTTGGTTTCGTCGGGTAAAGGTGGTGTAGGTAAATCAACCACAACTGTGAATCTTGCGCTCGCATTGCAAAAACTCGGTTTAAAAGTTGGGGTGTTGGATGCAGATATTTATGGTCCAAGTATTCCAACTATGTTGGGCAATGCTGGTCGCACACCACAGATTGAAAACGAACATTTTGTTCCTTTAGATGCTTATGGTATGGCCGTGATTTCAATCGGTCATTTGATTGGTGCGCATAACACTCCTGTAGCATGGCGTGGCCCTAAAGCCACTGGCGCATTGATGCAGTTATTTAATCAAACTCTGTGGCCAGATTTGGATATATTGGTTATCGACATGCCACCAGGTACTGGCGATATTCAATTAACGCTTGCACAGCGTATCCCAGTGACTGGTGCGGTAATTGTTACTACACCTCAAAATGTTGCCTTAATGGATGCTGTAAAAGGGATTGAATTATTTAATAAAGTGAATATTCCTGTACTCGGTGTGATTGAGAATATGTCAACACATGTTTGTTCTAACTGTGGACATGAAGAGCAAATATTTGGTATAGGTGGTGGTGATCAGCTTTCTGAACAATATGACATACCTTTACTAGGTCGTTTACCTTTAGATGCAAAAATCCGAGAGAATGCCGATAATGGTAAACCAAGTGTCATCGCACAAGATGTCGCTTCTGAAAGCTATATCAATATTGCGGAAAGTGTCTTAAAACAGATGGAAAAACTTCCAAAACGTCAGAGCGATGACAAGCGCATTTTCTAATTGATGGTTATTTTTAAGTTCGGCCCAACATTTCGTTGGGCTTTTCTTTGTTTAGTGTTGTAAATATATCGTTTGGTAAAATATGGCATGAGGGTTGCTTCATCACTATTTTATTTTCGAGTGATGATATGAAGTCCATCAAAAGAGCTGTAAGTATTCTGGGATTGTGTAGTGCATTTTTACTGAGTGCTTGTAATGGTGAAGATTCTCCAAAAGAGACTGAGCAATCAGAAGTTAAATTACAACCCATCGTGATCCAAGGTGCTTTACCTGTCGAATCTGAACGTATGGCATCAAAATTAGATAATGTTAGTGTTGAAACAGTGGGTGGATGGAAGTTTTGGAAAGGAACTTATAAAGGTTATCCAGTGATCGTGTCCAAAACACGTATGGGCATGAGTAATTCTGCCGCAGCTACAGCACTTGCAATTGAGCGATATCAACCCATTGCAATTATTAATCAAGGTACATCAGGCGGGCATGATCCTGCTTTAAACGTGTTTGATATTGTATTAGGCAAATACACGACAAATATTGGTGCGTTTAGAACACCAAGATTACCGATAGGGGGCGGTTCAAACTCATTGGCATGGACAGAGGCATTTGATGTGTTACCAGAAGATGAGTCTGACCCTGAACCGATTGCGATACGCAAATTTGAAGGTGATCAACAGTTACTGATCGCTGCACATAAAGCAAAAACTTCTTATAGCAAACGGAATGTGGTTAAGGGAACGATTGGTTCAGCAGATGTTTGGAATAATGAGCTGGATCGTATCCAGCTTTTCCATACTAATTATCAAACTTCTGTAGAGGAGATGGAGGCAGCTTCCGTCGCACAGATTGCACAACAGTTTAATGTTCCATTTTTAGGTATAAGAATTTTATCTAATAATATTACCAATAATGGTGCATATAACCCTGCTACGGGTGAGGTATGTCAGGACTATGTACTTGATGTGGTTGAACAATACATGAAACAACAATTGGATAAAAACTAAAGACCTAGAAGAAATCAGCTACATGATTTCTTCTTGATTATTTTGAATTCTATTTTTCCAGTTTTTAATAACAAACCAGCGCCATAAGAGGTGAGTTGCACAATAAAACAATAAAGCAAACAGAATGGCTTCTATGACTAAACCTGAAATTAAGATTTTTGCCAGACTCAAGTCTATATGTCCATGTCCAAAGTTCTTCAACCAATTGATGATTTGATGTAGCACACCCAATAGCATCTCTTGATCAATCATATTGACATGATAAATCTTAGTACCAAACCAAAAGCCTAAATAAAGTATAGGAACTACAGTGAGAGGATTTGTCAGCCATGCCATACACAGCCCAATTGGCAAATTAACCTCAAACCAGAGGATTGTCAGAATAATAAATAAACTATGGAAAGGTACAGGTAATATGCCCCAAAAGGTACCAATAAACATCGCTTTGGCGATAGAGTGACGATTCACATACCAAAGTAAAGGATTTAAGGTACTTTGCCCAAAAATGCGCATAAACTTGAGTTGAGCAACTTTCTCTGATGAAGGAAGCCACTTATGAAAAAATTGCTTAGGCATAAAATATTGGCGAGTAGAAGAATGAAAATAGTGTGATCAACTGATTATAAAATACCACTTTTTGCTTAGGCTTAGCTTAAATTTCATGCTAAATCTTAATCTAATCAGTAAGATGTTATTCAAAAATTCACGGTAATCGTACTTTAAATATACATAGATATCTAGGTGACTGTTCAGTAGTGAGCTACTTGAAATTTATAAAGATGAAATAAAATAAATAGTTAAATAATTGTAGTGAAATTAACGTTATAAGTGCTTACAGTTATTTTTTTGCTATAAAATTGTAATTGAATTAATCTCAGAGAATCCTTTAGTGAGGTCATTCAATGATTTCATGGTTTTTCATTGGTTTAGTTATAACCATATTATTTACTCCTGGCCCAACCAACACATTATTGGCATCATCTGGTGTTCAGGTTGGTGTACGCAAATCACTTTTACTTATTCCAGCTGAAGCATTGGGTTATATCGTTGCTATAACAGCTTGGGGGATGTTGATTGGCAAAGTATCAACAGCTTTACCATTACTTCCCACCTTTTTAAAATTAATGAGCGCTGGCTATATTTTGTATTTGGCGATTAAGCTTTGGCGTACAGCGAATCAACAAGTGGCATTAAATCAACCAACTATTCGCCCACGTGAATTATTGTTTGCTACGCTTTTAAATCCTAAAGCTTTGTTGTTTGCCTCTGCAATTTTTCCAGCAGTTGCATGGAAGAACCAAGACATTTACTTAGTACATATGAGTGTTTTTGTTGGTTTGATTTTGCCGATCGCTCTGTTTTGGATATCTGTTGGAGCAATGTTGGCGACCAATAAGGTTAAATGGCTTTCACAATCAAAATTACAACGCACAGCATCCGTCGTGCTTATTAGTTTTTCAATCCCGATCAGCTATTCTGCATTAATCAATTTATAAAGTATCTCTGCTATTCTGCCTATCAGGATAGCAGTCTTATTTTCATTAATGATGATTTACGTTAAAGTACCTGCCAATCATTAATTTAGATTTTGGAAAAAAGTCATGGCAATAAAATCTGATCGTTGGATTCGTGAAATGAGCGAAAAACACGGCATGATTGAACCTTATGCAGAGAATCAAGTTCGTTATGGTGAAAATGGCGAAAAGTTGATTTCTTATGGGGTGTCGAGCTATGGCTATGATGTTCGATGCGCACGTGAATTCAAAGTATTTACCAACGTTCATTCAGCGATTGTTGATCCTAAAAACTTTGACGATAAAAGCTTTATTGACATTGAATCAGACGTTTGTATCATCCCACCAAACTCATTTGCCTTAGCGCGTACCATCGAATATTTCCGTATTCCTCGAAATGTACTTACTGTTTGTTTGGGTAAGTCGACTTATGCGCGTTGCGGTATTATTGTAAATGTGACGCCGTTAGAGCCTGAGTGGGAAGGTCACGTTACTTTAGAATTTTCCAATACTACAAACTTACCTGCGCGTATCTATGCGGGTGAGGGTGTCGCACAAATGCTTTTCTTTGAAAGCGATGAAGTATGTGAAACATCATATAAAGATCGTGGTGGTAAATATCAAGGGCAGACAGGTGTGACTTTACCTAAGACCTAATAATTAGCCCATCTATAACATGATGGGCTTTTTTCTACATATCATTTCTTACAAAATACTTTATCGTTAAAAATAGTTCAGATGAATGAAGCTAGTATTTTGATAAAAATAAGATAGAATGAACATAATTTGGTTTGTTTTTGTACAGAATCACTATAAGCTCATTTAAAAGCCGAGTTGTGGTTTGGCATAACACCTATAAAAAAAATACGGATGTTTAGAACATGGAGGTCGGTTTCATGCGACAGTTTAAGTCTCTTCATTTGGCATTGTTGGCTTTGGGCGGATTGTGCTTGAATACTACTAATGCTACTTCTACTTTAACAAGCTTAACTGATACTGAAATGTCGGCTACAACTGGTCAAGCATTAATGAGTTTGTCATATATTGCTCCTACTGATGCTGCGAACTTGGAAAGAGCTAGATCTGGTGGTGATCAAACGGTCGGGTTTTATAAGTTAGGCATGGAAGCTGAGCTAGAACTTAATGTGAATATTAAGAAATTACAATTAGGTTGTGGTGGTCGTAATGGGCCTGGTTGTGATATTGATTTAGATAATGTGAGTTTGAGTGGTAACCCTGGCATTACGGGTAATCCAGCAACAGATGCTGGCAGTGATCAAAACCGTACAAATCGTGTTGGAAGCTCTGCGAAATTAACGAATCCTTTTATTGAGTTTGCAATTAAAAATCCCGGTTCTGCAGCTACGCGAGAAATGGTTGGTTTTCGTGTCAGTTCAGAAAAAGCACAAGGATTATTAACGATTGGAACAGAAAACTCTGCTGTTCCAAATGGTATTAATGCTTTATCTGGTTATATACCTGTCCGCTCGGATAGTTCTGGTAAAATTAAAGGTGTAATTGAGACTGCGCCAAGTTATTTTGATGCTTCTGATCATCCTTATAACAGAATTTCAGGTTCATTAAATGCCCCTTTAGGTACGGTTGCTAAATTCACTTTAGATCAAGGTGGATTTTGGGTACCAGGATTTAAAAATGTTGGTTTTGAAATTCCTGGATTTACGATTAAAGGTAATCGTATGCCTACGGTTCTATCTCTCAATCCTGTGGTGCAACTACCAGATTTAGTTTTGGGACGTGATTTCAATAACAGTAACTGTGGTGGTGGAAGTAGTCAATGTAATAGTTATGGTCTGTCTTCTAATGGTAGTACTTTCCCTGTGAAACCAACATATACGATTGGAAGTACAACAATTTCTGATGGAGCTGGTGGTAATATTGTCTATTTGAATCCAAATAATATCTCTGCAGTAGGTACACAAGGGGGTGTTAATGATCCAAATCAGGCAAATGACAATACAAATGTTAAAGCTTCTATAAGAGCTAGAGTTGATAGTTGTAGTGGTATTGGTTGTGTTGTTGCGGGTAGTAGTTATTACGTAAACTTGTATACAAAAGTGAAAAATATTACTGCGAGTGTTACTGTTAATCAACCATTAGGCTTGATTCACTCTTTACCTCTTAATTCTGGAGCATCTCTAAGTTTACAGTCACAAAATCTTCTATGGCCAGGCCAACCTTTAGATGATATTACTTCACCAGGTTGGTGGTTGAGTGTTAAAGATGGTGTTGATTTGGGAACTATTGTTCCAACAAATCCAGTTAATTTGTGTGAAGGTACAACTGCGGTACCACAACAATGTGTTCATCCACAAATTGCTCAGCAAGTAAATGCTTTCCTAGAAAAAAACCCACCATCAACAAATGATTTAGCCGGATTGATTAGTGGTAATGAGGCATTAGGTATTCAGATTGGACCTACGGGGGCAACAGGTGGCTTTGCATTATCTAATTTGGGTTTGACTGTAAACGGTCTAACTTTAGGTAATCAATATTTTACACCAAACTGTTATGGTAACTTGAAGTTCTGTTGATTTTTAATATTTTAAATTTAAGCAGCTTATGCTGCTTTTTTTATTCTTAGATTTCTGAATGATGTTAGAAAATACTTAATAAGATAGTGGCGATTTATTGTTATCAATGATGACTTTATTTGTTGTTTTGTGTCTCAATTATAAAAATTAATAATAAAATTATGATGGTTTTCCCATCTAAGAATATTAACGATTGATAGGAATGATATTGAGATATTTGTTAAGTATACGATCTAATCAATAGCAGACATGTTTTAACACGATAAGCAGCACTTTTTATGTGAGAATCTGAGACCTGTAGGGAATACTTTTAAAAATTAGTATGTTGATAAGTGAGCTGATTTTAGTTGTATTTTCATCTATCGGAAATATGTAACATTTGACAGCTTTGTTTTGCTTTTGTGTAATTATTCGGCATAATAAAACTGAGATTGCTTGGGTGAAATTTGCCCTTTATCTCGAGTGAAGCTCGAAAGTACTCTTTGTATAGCAGTTAAATCACTCAAAAAAATTGAGAAAAATAATGATGATGCGGAGCATCGTGGAATAGGAAGGTCAAGATGACTACACTTTATACGGTATCATTCAAACGAACTGTGCTAGCAACGTTGATTGGTCTGTGTTTAAGTAAATATGCTTTTGCACTGGAGGAAATTTCTGACGATGCTTTAAGCCAAACGACTGGTGAAGGTGTTGCAATTTTACCTACAGACTTTTCTTTTGTCTTGCGTGGAGATAAAGCAGGTAATGAAACATCTCTAACTGATAGAAGTAAAGATACCGGCTATATCCATTATGTTCCAGTAGGTGGTTTAACCTCTATGGTTCAAGATACGAACAACGATGGGTCAGTGACTACAGCTGATCACTCTGTTGGTAAAGCAGATCTATACTTGTATGGTTTGGCTTTATCCAAAAATGATAATGACTCAAATAACCGATTTGGTTCCAAGATTGCAAGCTGGGGAACAGCAAATAACCCTTGGGTGCTCAAAGCTGCAACAGCAACAGATGTTCCTGATTTTTCTGGTACAAACGGAACGGTTACATATCTAAACCTTGAAGCACCATTATATGAAACTGGGACAAAAACAGGTGTAGATGCCTATAATTTAAAGCTTGCACTATGGGTTGATGCTTTTGTACGGGATCAAAGTAAACCTGAAGGTGACCCTAATCAATTTAAACTCGGAGAATTATTTAGCTCCACACAAACTGCTGATGAGGCTTCAGCTGGCGATCGAGCGAATCGTTTACGTTTGCAAGCAATAGCGAATGGTTTTGGAATAAATGGCAGTAATTTGCAAATATTTCAAACCTTAGGTGGCTCGAGCAATAATAATGGTATGAGTGCCTTTTATAATAACACTTTAGGCGTCTCAGGTGTTTTTCGTATAAATAGTGGTGACAGTCAAAACTTCAAGGCTGTCTACAATCCCGGTACAGCATCTCGTACCTATAGTATAGATGGTGGTACAAACTACTCTACAACAGCGGGTTGGAGAACTGCAACGACAGGTTGTGGTGACGATTCAATAAGTTTTAGTGATGCTAATTGTCAATTCAGATTCAGAGATCGCAAGGTCCAAGATACTGTATCAGGTGCATCGTGGAATTTACCTACTGGATTCCAAGCTGGTGATAAAGTCTTGCGTATCAGTACCAAAGAAACAACAGCACAAGCAAATTTATCAACACCAGCCTTAAGTGGGACTGTAGCACCAACATTTGAGGCTAATGAAGGATTGTATCTCTATTATCCGAATATCAACCTTGTATTAGGAAGTCTATATCAACCTTTAATTCTAGGTTCGGATGGTCGTAACTTCAGTTTGGAGATTGCTCGTATTCCAAACAAACCTGAAATTTACAAAAAAATTTACACAGACTATTCTGGCTTAGATAATAGTTATTTAGGTTCGACTTGTAACGTGTATCAATGTGGTGATTCTACCATCTCTGGTTACCAAGGTGGTTCTGCGCGTACAAACTATAATTTGGCAAATGGAACTAAATTAGCAACACACAGTAGTATTAGTATTGGTACAGCTTATAGCCCTGATGGTGGAAAGACGTTGTTGGCTTATGATGGTGTTGAGTCAATGGGAGTATTCTTTGGTCAGCCTGTTTCAAGAACAGAAATATCTGGAACAAAGACTTACAATGAGGTGCAGTATCAACAGCGTCGCCAACGTGTAGATACGAGTTATTTAGTGACTGATCGTTATGTTTTGAGATCGGAAGGTGGTTTATTATCTGATGGTTCCACAGTAACCGATCCTTATGATGGGCATACAATTACGGCTGGAAGGGCAAGAACAGTAGAAGAGTTCCGGTGGTTTACAACTCAAGGTTACCATGAGGATTGGATATATTTGGATAGTGTTAATGCAGATGGTACAAAAGTTTTTGGTAATACTGATGGAGCATATGCAAGGTACTGTACTACAGCATTTGCTTGTTTAGGCGGCACGCCTGTAAATGGTGGCAGTGCTGTGGCTGGTCAAAAAGGTAGCGTCACAAGTCCAGAAAATTTAAATAACTTAACTCTAGGTGGATTTATTGCAGGTCTTGATGAGTGTGGGCCAGATGAGACAGGAAATGGTATGTGTGCTGGAACAAGCCAATCAGGAGAAGGCGTTAAAGGTTTAAGTCGATTAACGATATTGAAATCTACAGCGGCGAAAGCAGAAAATAGACAATGGGCATTTGGTACACGTAATAATGAGGCAAGATGGTTTAATGTTAATGGTGGTTTAGAGAAAATTTTATATGGCAGCGCTAATGATCCTGCTCCAGCAGTTCCAACTGGTGGTGTGAACCCTTCGGCAATGAATAACTATGGTTCAGCAGTAATTGATGGGCTTTTAATTCAACATATGAAATTAACCACAAAAGGACTATAGGAGTATTAAGATGAAAAAAATAGCGATTTTACTCCTATTATCCATAACTAATTTATCTCATGCTGAATTACAAGCTTTGGATAATCAAACACTTCAGTCTATACAAGGACAGGGTGGAGCAGATTTATCATTTAAACTCTCCTTA